>JANMWF010000266.1:0-6682 GCA_031393845.1 Nitrosomonadales bacterium
CATATAAACAATATGCCGCGCTCAAATTTTTTACTCGTGCCTTGTCTTGCCTAGAAACTTGAATTTTTAGAGGCGCCCTACAATCATGGCTTGCGTTCTATTTGAGGTAACCAGCCAGGATTTACACCCTCTCCGCCATACGCTCCACGGGAGTGATTATTCCGCTTGCGCTTGTTAAAATCCAAATCCCAGTCCTTAAAGACGCGAAAACTGTTGGTATCAACTGGTTGGGATTTCATATTTGATACTTTTGGGTAAAGATCCATCGTGCCTAATGGGGAAAATGGCTTCAATAGATAATCAACCGCATCTTCTCTTTTGCCAATGGTATTGGATTCCTGCGATTTGCCAGCAATAGGTTTAGAAACAAAGATCATATTAGCTGAAACGTGTTGAACATAATTTTCACTGCCTTACCCTGGTATGATTGAAATGCCGGTTTCGGGGGTAATAACAGTGTTGTAGAAAACATGTATAGCGCGTGGAATATCATTATGTGGCTGAATTCTGATCGCATCACCATGGCCGTTGACGAAAAGATTGTTATACAGGGCAATGTTCCCTTCTCCCTGAAAAAGCGCTTCGGTAGGGTTTTGATAGAAGAAGTTGCCATAGATTTCATATGTATCTTTCGACCCATTCCCTTTCACGGGCCAGTGCCCCACGAGCACATTAGGCCGCGCGAATGGCCCGGTAGCGGCTCCATTCTCCTTGCTAAAAACGTTGTGGCGGATGATTGTGACGCTCGGCTCGCTGGGCATCCCCGGAATTTCCGGTCGCGCATTCTGGTGCTTGATTTGCAAGTTGTAGCCAATAGTGTCAACGATTAAATTGTGCTCAATCAATCCCCCCACAAATGGTGCGTTGCCGTCGGAGTTGCCGAGATATATTCCGGTGCCTGCGCCCCAAATGGTGTTACTTCGGATAATCCAGTTCCACGCGGGACACTTTGTTGAAATACCCACAGTTTGTTGGTTATTGTCATGACCCTTAATAACCAGATTTTCCAGCGTGATGTGGTGCGCCCAGTCAGCGTGTCCTTCGCATTTAACGCCGTCCACAGCCATGCCATGTCCGTCAAGTTCCAAATTACGGATAACAATGTAACTGGCGTTAATGATGCTGATTGTGTTGTGTCCAGGCCTTGCTGAAAAAACAGGTAAAGGGCCATTGGCCGAGCCCATTATGATGATGGGTTTGTCCTTGTTCCCCTGTAGCTGGTGTACAGGCAAACCCTTTTTGTAAACGCCGGGCTGTAGCAAAATGGTATCGCCTGGTTTCAGCCGCGAAAGAAATTCACGATAATTATCGGCGTCAGCTGTAACGATGCTGGCGGCCTGCAATATTGAACTGCACAGGAGCAAGAGGAGAAAAACTATGTGTCGTAAAAAAATACAAATCACGTTTTGATTTGTTGCGTAATTCAGAAATTATTGTCGCGATTATTGCGGCTGGATCAACGTTCGCTCTTCAATAGTCAGTTAGTTGCAGATTTCCCCCTTGTATCGCTATTCAATGTAATCTTTATATTGTTTTTAAGAGCACCATGTAATTAATTGATTAATATAAAAATATAATATTTTATTAAGCTTGAATTATCGCCCGTATAGCCTGCGCCCACGGATGCGAGCGCGGTGTGCACTACGCTCTTCGCTTTCAGTTAGCGGCTTGGGAGTCTTATTGGCGAATGGATTTTTGCCTGCTTTGAATTCGATTCTGAGCGGAGTACCTTGCAGTTTGAAGGCAGTACAGAAGGTGCGCTCCAGATAGCGGCGGTAACTGTCCGGTATTTTGTCCAGCGCGCTGCCATGAATCACGATTAGCGGCGGATTGCTGCCACCTTGGTGAGCGTAACGCATCTTGGGGCGAAACAGGGAACGTGGAGGCTGCTGCTTTTCCACTGCGGCTATAAGTACCCGTGTGAGCTGAGGCGTAGGCAGTTTGGCCATGGCGGCGGCATAAGCTTCATCCACCGATTTCAATATGGCGGGCACGCCATTGCCAAGCAGTGCAGAGATGAAATGCAATTTGGCGAAACTGAGGAAATGCAGCTTGCGATCAATGTCGCGTTTAGTTGTCTCACGTTGGTAGTCGTCCAGCCCGTCCCACTTGTTTACCGCTAATACCAGTGCACGCCCCGCTTGCAAAACGAAATCTGCGATATGCGCATCCTGTTCGGTAATGGTCTGTTGCGCATCTACCACGAGAACGACAACGTTGGCGTCTTCTACCGCCTGCAAGGTTTTGATTACGGAAAATTTCTCGACTGCTTCGTCGACTTTGCCGCGGCGACGAACTCCGGCGGTGTCGATGATGGTGTATTGCTTGCCATCACGTTCAAAATCAATATAAATGCTGTCGCGTGTAGTGCCGGGTTGGTCGAAGGCAATTACCCGTTCCTCACCTAGAATCGCATTGACCAAGGTGGATTTGCCAACGTTGGGGCGGCCAACGATAGCCATCTTCGGGTGATCAGAATGATTTTCTACACTTTCAACCTGAGGTGGTAGCTCTTCCAGTGCAAGCTCCACCATTTCAGTTACATTGTCACCATGCGCCGAAGAAATCGGCAACGGCTGGCCTATTCCTAATTCGAAAAATTCATTGACAACAGCAGCACGCTGCATGCCTTCAGCCTTGTTGACCAAGAGCAACACGGGACGCCCAGTTTTGCGCAATTGCTCGGCAATAATTCTGTCCTGCGGGGTCAATCCTTGACGTCCATCAACCAGGAACAACACCAGATCGGCTTCGGCCACAGCTTGCCGCGTTTGCTTAGCCATTTCATACAGAATGCCTTCTTTGGCAACTGGCTCTAAACCGCCGGTATCCACCACTAGAAATGGCCGTTCACCGACACGCCCGCGCCCATAGTGACGGTCACGCGTTAGCCCTGGCAAATCAGCTACCAGAGCATCACGGCTACGCGTAAGACGGTTAAATAAAGTGGATTTCCCCACATTGGGACGGCCAACTAAAACGAGTGTGGGTAACATTTCAGACTTTCAATTAGGGGCAAACTTAATTGAGGGTAACCGAATACAAACCACCATTTCGTGTTTGCACCAGCACACCGCCATCTAGCTCTATCGGAGCTGTCAAGATGGCGCTACCATCGGTCTTGAGTCTTGCCGTCATGCTGCCATCCTCGCGGCTTAGAGCATGCAGATAACCTTCATAATCGCCCACCATCAGATGATTTCCAAATGCATAGGGTGCTGAAGTTTGGCGCATGGATAGCTGTTCATTTTTCCAAAATGAACTTCCACTACTTTTATCCATCGCTAATACAGCGCCACTGGTATTCGTAATATAAAGAAAATTATGAAATAAAGTCATGCCTTTATCGCTTGATAGATCCCGGCTCCAAAGCAAGCTACCTTGTGCTAGGTCATAACATGCCACACGCCCTTGAAATGCTACTGCACAAACCTGTTCGTCATCTAGTACCGGCGAGCTGATGATGTCGCTGATGCGCTCCAATTCAGTGTTACCACGCGGTTGAGAGACTACTGTTTCCCATATGACGATGCCAGAACCTATGCTAATAGCAGCTAATTTGCCAGCGGCGAATCCGGCGAATACTGTGCCACGTTCGATTACCACACCCGCATGGCTGCGCACAATCAGCGGTGGTATGGACTGTTCATACAACCATAGACGCTTGCCATCCGTAACGTCCAAGCCAGAAAGGCGGCCATCGGCAGTGCGCACCACCACAATGCCATCGACAGTTTTTGCTATATTCAACACTTCGCTGGACACTATTGTTTTCCAACGTAATTTACCGTCCACCGTAAAGGCAGCCAATTGACCCTTTCCACCACCGACCAGCACTAAACCCTCGCCCGCCCCTACCCCAGCAGTAATGTTAAAGCCGCTGTCGACACGCCACACTTCATTTCCTGTCGCAGGATCAAGTCGAAATAACTCTCCCTTGGCATTTGCGGCATACACCGCATCACTCGTTACGACGGGCGGCAGAATATAATTGCCACCCCCACCGACTTTGTGATGCCAGCGCACATTAAATGTGGCAGTTTGTTTGAATTCAACCAGTTTTGCCGGCTCCTTGCCGGTCTTGTCGCTGCCGCTGCCAAACCAGCCAGACACAGTGGAACAGCCTGCCAGTATTACAAGTAACAGCAACGTGGCAATGCGAATGATCATTTAGTGCCTCCAAGCGCGTCCAGTTTCATTTGGATCAGCTTGCGATATTTACTCTGGGCATCAGTTTTATTGAATGCAAGCTGGTAAGCGAGGCGTGCTTCGTCAGACTTTCCCTGTGCGTTCAGCACGTCGCCCTTAAGATCGGCATACAAGCCCACGAAAGATTCAGCATGCTTAACGTCCAGCAGCTTGAGTGCATCAGCATAATTTTTTTCATCCAGTAATACACTAGCCAGCTTGAGGCGCGCTACGTTCTGTAGCCCGGTCTCGTCAGCATGTTTGATCACCCACTCTAATTGCGATTTAGCGCGCACCACGTCATTATTTTGAATATTAACCTGTGCCGCCAGCAGAGCCGCTCGCGGCGCGTAAGCGGTAGAACCGAACTTGCCGATCACTGCTTGCTCGGCATCATTGATGCGCTTGGGATCGTTGCTGGCAAACTGTTTTTCCAGTTCTGCATATAATGTACTGGCTTCATCCATTTTCTTTTCTTTATAGTGCTGCCAGCCCTGCGTCGCAGCAAAACCGCTTGCAGCCACGGCCAATGCTATCAACAGCCACTTGCCATTGTCTTTCCACCATGCCTTAAACGCATCTACCTGCTCCTGTTCCTGCAAATCGAGTACTGCCATTTTCTCTATCCTTGTTATATCAGTTCATTAATTTTGGTCGGCAATTCGTCAAATGCCACCTGCATTTGTTCGCCACCACGTAGCGGCTTGAGCGTAGCCAGCCCAGCACTCACCTCGTTGTCGCCGAGGATAACTGCAAAACCGGCATTACTGGCATCTGCCCTTTTCATCTGCGACTTAAAGCTTCCGCCACTGCAATGCAACAAAACGCGCAGCCCAAAATCCCTCAAGCGCTCTGCCACCAAGCTCGCCATGCTTTCCGCCATCTCGCCTTGATGCACCACATAGACATCTAGTGGTGCCGGCGGAGTCTTCATACCATCTTCCTGCAACAGTGCCAACAAGCGTTCAATGCCCATGGCAAAACCTGCGGCCGGTGCCGGTTTCCCACCGATTTGCTCAATCAAGCCGTCAAAACGACCACCAGCACAAACCGTTCCCTGCGCGCCGAGACGAGTGGTAACCCATTCGAATACTGTGCGATTATAATAATCCAGCCCGCGCACTAAGCGTGGATTTATCTCAAACGCCACTTCATGGCTGTGTAAAATTTTTTGTACCGCCTCGAAATGCTTTAGCGCGTCTTCTTCCAGCTCCTCCATCAGATTGGGCGCAGCCATAATCAATTCTTGCATAGCAGGATTTTTGCTATCTAGGATGCGTAGTGGATTACTGTGCAAACGGCGCGTAGCATCAGCATCCAGCACGCCACTGTACTGCTCGAAATAGGCTATCAACTTGGCGCGATGCCGCTGCCGTGCAGCTATATCACCCAGCGTATTGAGTTGCAATGTGATATCGCGCAAGCCCAGTTTGCGCCACAGGCGTGCGCACATCAGAATCTGTTCGGCATCAATATCGGGGCCAGCGAAGCCTAATGCTTCTACACCGACCTGGTGAAACTGGCGGTAACGCCCCTTCTGCGGACGTTCGTGGCGGAACATGGCACCAGTGTAGTATAAACGCTGCGGCGCATTGTACAGTAGGCTGTGCTGCAGCGCGGCGCGCACGCAGGAAGCCGTACCTTCCGGGCGAAGTGTAAGCTGATCGCCATTGAGACTATCCTCAAAGCTGTACATTTCTTTTTCAACAATATCGGTCACTTCGCCTATCGCACGTTTGAAAAGCGCCGTATGTTCCAGCAACGGCATGCGAATGTTACGGTATCCATAACCTTCCAGCCAGTCACGCACTGTATCTTCGAACCACAGCCAAAGGCCCGCCTCTTCCGGCAAGATGTCATTCATGCCGCGCACGGCCTGCAACGGGGAATTGCTGCTCATAAAACGATTAACCTTTACTTCACTCATGACAGATATAATTAAAACAGCTTCGCTTTACTACTACGTACGTGTGCAATGTCTGAACGCTGCTTTCAATTATTTGATGCTCAATTAATTACATGGATCGGTATGGTTTCAGGATGGGGACGACCAGCTTCACGCCGCGCATAGTTGCGCGCCACGTAATCATTCACGATCTGCTTGAACTCGTTGGCAATATTGTCACCACGCATAGTAACCACTTTTTGACCATCCACATATACCGGTGCTGCAGGATGCTCGTTACTGCCCGGCAGACTGATACCAATGTTGGCCATCTTGCTTTCCCCAGGACCATTCACAATGCAACCCATTACCGCCACTGTCATTTCCTCCGCGCCGCTGAATTGCTCGCGCCACACCGGCATTTGCTCGCGCAAGTAAGACTGAATACTTTGCGCCAATTCTTGAAAAACCGTGCTGGTGGTACGCCCACAGCCGGGGCAAGCAATTACCATAGGCGTAAAGGAGCGCAAACCCATCGTTTGCAAAATTTCCTGTGCCACGATCACCTCCTGCGTACGATCACCACCCGGTTCCGGTGTCAGAGAAATA
>JANMWF010000267.1:0-20857 GCA_031393845.1 Nitrosomonadales bacterium
CCGTGGGCATTCTGATCGGTCCGCATGCACTGGGTTGGATACCTGATACGGCAGGCACTCATCATCTGGCAGAGTTCGGCCTGGTATCCCTGATGTTCAGCATCGGCCTTGAATTCAGCCTTGCGAGTCTCCACAAAATGAAACGCACGGTATTCGGCCTGGGTGGCGCGCAGGTGGTGATAACTCTTTTGTTGATTATGACCAGTGGGTGGCTGGCAGGATTTGATTGGCGTGCAAGCTTAGCTATGGGCTGTGTGCTGGCGATGTCATCCACTGCTATTGTAAGCAAGATGCTTGTCGAGCGCGCCGCGATGAATGCGCCGCACGGCCAGCAGATCATGGGTGTATTACTATTTCAGGATTTAGCTGTAGTGCCGCTGCTCATCATCATTCCGGCTTTGGCAAGTCCACCTGGTGACCTGCCGTTCACTCTCTCCCTTGCACTGCTTAAAGCCGCATTAGTACTGGCTGTGCTGCTGGTATTCGGTCAGCGTGTCATGCGATCTTGGTTTCATGTCGTGGCACGGCAAAAATCTTCCGAGCTGTTTATGCTCAACGTGCTTTTTATCACTCTGGGGCTTGCCTATTTTACTGAATTAGTTGGGCTATCTCTGGCACTGGGGGCATTTGTGGCTGGTATTTTAATTGCCGAGACTGAATACCGCTATCAAGTTGAAGATGACATAAAGCCGTTCCGCGATGTACTAATGGGTCTGTTTTTTGTTACTGTAGGCATGATGCTGGATCTCGGCGAAATGTTTGTCAATATTGGCTGGGTACTTCTGATGCTGCTGTGCTTACTGCTGATTAAATTTACTGTAGTGGCATTATTGGTGCGCAGATTTGCCGGTGATTGGGGAGTAGCGATTCGTAGTAGCTTGGGATTAGCGCAAGCCGGTGAGTTTGGCTTCGTGCTGTTAACCTTAGCCAGCGGAGTAAATCTGCTTTCTCCCACTGCAGTACAAATTATTCTGGACACCATGCTTCTCTCCATGCTGGCCGCACCTTTTCTAATCCAGCATACCGAAGCTATTGTGCGACGCATTGCGCCCTCCGAATGGATGAGCCGTGCCATGCAGATACATCAGATAGCGGTGCAAAGCATATCCGCCGATGCAAACATCATTATCTGCGGCTACGGGCGAAGCGGGCAGTCACTGGCGCGCTTTATGAAGCAGGAGAATGTTCAATTCATCGTGCTCGATCTCGACTCACGCCGTGTGCATGAGGCCGCAGCAGCGGGTGAGAACGTGGTGTATGGTGATGCCTCCAAGCGCGAAGTGCTTTTAGCGGCCGGATTAATGCGCGCTAAAACTCTGGTTGTCACTTACACCGACACTCACTCCGCGCTTAAAATTTTACACCTGGTTAATGAACTGCGCCCTGACTTGCCAGTGGTGGTGCGAAGTGCCGACGAGACCAATATCGAGGCGCTCAAACAGGCTGGAGCGGCCGAAGTTGTGGCGGATGTGCTTGAAGGCAGCGTGATGCTGGCGTCACAAGCATTGCTGATGTCCGGCGTGCCGCTCAACCGCGTCGTCCGCCGCCTTCAGGAAAACCGGGCACGCCGCTATAGCATGTTCAGCACCTATTTTCGCACTGCTGCAAATGTAGTGAGTGAAGCCACGGAAAATTTACAGCCGCGCTTCCATAGCGTGTTGCTGGGAGAACGCGATGCCGCCGTGGGCAAGACGCTTGATGAAATTAATTTGGCCGAATTAAATGTGGAAGTAAATGCAGTACGCCGCCATAACATGCGCGGCAATCAACCTGCAGGCAATATGATAATGAAAGCCGGTGACGTACTGGTACTGCTCGGTCAACCAAGGCCACTGGCAGCGGCGAAAAAACACTTGCGCGAGGGATGATTAAAGGCTCTCGGTCAACAGGCGCTCAGTGAATATCGACAATCTCATCGTTTAGACTCAAACTCTGTTGAATTCATATACCCGCTTAGAACCAAACTCCATTGGACAACGCTTCCTGTGAGTATCCGCATGAAATGGGCGTAAACTAGGAGAATTCATTCGCCCCACCATAAAACCAGATTTATCCGGCTGTCAGAACAACACATGAGCAAGCAACCAAACGGTCCAGACCCGCTACGCGCGAAAGCTGAAACGCAACTTGCCCGCGCACCCGCTGAGGATGGGACGCCGCGCCCTGCCGAGGAACTGCTGCACGAGCTGCAGGTGTATCAGGTTGAACTGGAGATGCAGAACGAGGAATTGCGGCAGGCGCAGGTTGAACTGGAAAAATCCCGTGATCGCTACGTGGATCTGTATGATTTCGCTCCCGTCGGCTACCTTACCCTCACCCGCGAAGCCCTAATCGCCGAAGTTAATCTCACCGGTGCCACGCTGCTGGGAATCGAGCGCAAGAAATTACTGTTGTGCCGTTTTGCAAATTTGGTCGCAGCCGAAGGTAACGAACGCTGGGACCATTTTTTCATGAGCGTGTTGCTAAGCGATGAGCGACAGAGTTGTGAATTGGTACTCAAGCGGGGTCATGGCTCAGTCTTTCATGCCCATCTGGACTGCCTGCACATAAAGGCTGGCAACGACGGAAACTCGGTGCGTATTTCATTTACCGACGTCAGCGAATGCAAGCAAGCCCTGGAAGCGCTACACATCGCCGCCCTCGCTTTCGAGTCACATGAGGGCATCATGGTAACCGACGCTTGCGGCGTCATCAACCGTGTAAACCATGCCTTCACCCGCCTCACGGGTTACAGTACGGAAGAGGCCGTGGGACGATCGCCCGCGATGCTGAGCTCCGGGCAACATGACAGGGAGTTCTACCAACGCATGTGGGCAACCCTGAATGAGCAAAAATATTGGCAGGGAGAGATATGGAATAAGCGTAAAAACGGCAAAATCTACGCCGATTGGCTAACCATCTCTGGCATAACCGGGGACGATGGACATATCACTCATTACGTCGGAACCTTTTCCGATATCACCAGCAATCCCGAATCATCGGCCGAGATCCACCGGCTGGCCTATTATGACTCACTCACCCATTTGCCCAACCGCCGCATGCTGTTTGACCGCCTGCGACAGGCGCTCACTGCCAGCAGTCGCAGCAAGCATTATGGCGCCCTTCTGTTTCTGGACCTGGACAACTTCAAAACGCTCAACGATACCTACGGCCACTATATCGGCGACTTGCTGCTGGTTGAAATCGCACAACGTTTAACTGCTAACGTGCGCGAAGGCGATACTGAGGCCCGGCTGGGCGGCGACGAGTTTGTATTGATGCTGGAAAATTTGAGCGAAGATATTGAGGATGCTGTCCTTCAGGCAGGTTTGATAGCCGAAAAAATACGCGATGCCGTTGCATTGCCCTATGTCATTCAAGGGCTCGAATTATGGTGCACGGTCAGTATCGGGATCAGCCTGTTTTATGGCCATGAAGCTTCGGTCGATGAGCTGCTCAAACACTCTGACTTCGCGATGTACCATGCCAAAAATGAGGGGCGAAACGGCATACGATTCTTTGACCCCGAAATGCAGGCCACGTTGGTCGAACGAAGCGCGCTTGAAAGCGATCTGCGCTATGCACTGGGACGTGGGCAACTGCGCCTCTACTACCAGATACAGGTAAACAATGAGCGCCGTGCCATCGGCGCCGAGGCATTACTCCGCTGGGTGCATCCCGAACGCGGCCTGATTCTTCCTGAACAATTCATTCCACTGGCCGAAAAAACCGGCCTGATTGTACCGATTGGCTTATGGGTACTGCAAACAGCGTGTGCTCAGCTCAGGGACTGGTCCACAAATCCGGCCACCAGCAGCCTGCAACTCGCCCTCAATGCCAGTGCGCTCGAGTTGCGCCAGCCGGATTTCGTCGAACAGGTGCGCCGGGCCATCATCACAAACGATATCAATCCGGCCCTTCTGAAAATCGAACTGACCGAGAGCTTGCTAGTCGACAATCTCAGTGATACCGTTGCTAAGATGAATGCGCTCAAGGCGCTCGGCATCAGTTTTTCGATGGATGACTTCGGCACCGCTTATTCTTCACTCGCCTATCTAAAACAACTCCCGCTGGATCAATTGAAGATCGACCAATCCTTCATCCGTGATCTGGGCGACAATCCCAGCAATGCAGCGCTTGTGCAGGCCATCATCCTCATGGGACGCACATTCGGCTTGGACGTCATTGCCGAGGGGGTGGAAGTCGAAGCGCAGCTGGAGTTTCTAAATTTGCACGGCTGCCATGCCTATCAGGGATATCTGTTTAGCCGCCCGCTGCCGCTGGAAGAATTCGAAAAGTTTATAGAGCAAGTTTGATGCACGAGTGGTGCTGTCTTGTGTGGAATAGGCCGAATGTTACACAATAGCTGTACCTGGTTTATATGCAAATATGACCAGCCAGACGCATAGTCAGCCAGCCCTCAAAATACGTTGTGAGCTTACTATAACCATCTGAATTATAGCAATGCATGTTAACTATGCTGCCCTTACTCAAAAAACTCCCACCTTCCATCGCTGCGCTACTGCTGCAATCAGTAGCAATAGTGCTCATGCTGCTAACGGTTAACGTTATCGAGCGGTACGACTCGCCGTTGTTATTTGCCTTGCTTTGCGGTCTGCTCGCCGCCACGTTCAGTTTCTTAGCCAGACTTGCCAAGTGGTGGTTGGTCATCCAACTGCTGTTCGCGCCAGCCTTGGTGCTGATGCTCGCAGTGGAATTGCCGCCAACTCTTTTCCTTGGCGCATTTCTGATATTGCTGCTTGTGTATTGGAGCACTTTTCGCACGCAAGTGCCGCTTTATCTTTCCAGTAATAAAGTGTGGCATGCCTTGGAACACTTGCTGCCTGCTGCAAAAGCTGATGCGGGTTTCTCCGTCATTGATTTGGGTTCCGGTTTGGGCGGAGTATTGACGCATCTTGCCAGCGTTCGCCCAGACGGACGATACATCGGCGTTGAGGCAGCACCCTTACCGTTTTTCTGGAGTTGGTTGCGTATCAGGCTGGGCAGCCATCGCAACTGCCGAGTGCAGTGGGGGAGTTTATGGGACTGCGATTTGTCGCAGTACGACGTGGTGTTTGCCTACCTCTCACCAGTGCCGATGGAGAAGCTCTGGCACAAGGCACGCGCCGAAATGCGTCCTGGCAAAATTTTTATCAGCAGTACGTTTTCCGTACTTGATCAAACACACCATGAAACCGTGCAGGTGGATGATCTGCATCATTCCACACTGTTTATCTGGCATATATAATGACTTGGCAATATTGCGTTATTGGAACTGTCAGCTGATCTGCCAGCGTTGAGGGAAAAGCATTGGAAAAGGATTGACGGTGTGACGTCAGCGATATGATTCCCGAGTTTGGAAACTATAGTGTTGAAGAAAATCACGGCAGTTTTCCTGATAAAGATCACTCATCTATACCTTATGCTCAAAAAATTTGATGAGTAAAATATAAAAAATGAAAAAATTTGCATTCAATTCTCTTGTATGGCTGCTACTAAGCTTTAATGCACATGCCGTTAACATACTTTTACCTGCTTATTTTTATCCTTCCTCTGATCCAAATCAGAGTTTTTGGGATGAAATGACGGCAGCAGCTGGGCAAGTGGGTATTACTGCCATCATGAATCCTGACAACGGCCCCGGGTCTTCGGTTAATTCTGACTACACGACAGCGGTTAATGTGTTTCGGGCGGCTGGCGGCAAAGTGGTGGGTTATGCTCATACCAGTTATGGTGCACGTTCTCAGGCAGACGTGCTATCAGAGGTCGCGAGCTATGCCAGCTTTTATAATATTGACGGCATATTTCTTGATGAAATGTCCAATACGTCAGTCGATTTTGCCTACTACCAGTCACTTTACAGCAGCATCAAATCAACCAATCCTGGATATCGCATTTTTGGAAACCCCGGTACCAATACGCTAGAGTCATATTTGACTGCTGCCGATGTGCTGGTCACTTTCGAAAATCAGACGGGGTACGATACCTTTACACCTGATACTTGGACAAATAATTACACAGCTGATCATTTCGCTCATTTGTTATATAACGTTAATGATAAGGCAGCCATGCTGGCATATGTAGCGCTTGCAGCAGACCGTAATGTGGGTTATCTGTATATCACGAATGACATCCTGACCAATCCTTGGGATACGCTCCCGCAATACTGGAATGCCGAGGTTTCAGCGGTTTCTGCTATACCCGAGCCGAGTAGTGGTTTATTAGTACTCGCGGGTTTAGGGTCGATTGGCTTTCGCTATCATAAATTCAACGTGGCCAGGATTTGATGTTTCCACACAAATAGTTATTTAAAATCATTTTATTAAATTGTAATATTCAACAAAAACAGAAGGCTGCATATGGTATGCGGTCTTATTCTTGGCATATAATTCAACTCTATGACTCGATTGTTCTAAGCGTTACACATTAGGGCATAATCTGGAGGCATAAACATAATTTGCACAAAACACAAAACTTAAGATGCGCCTCTGCGCTGCTTTTAGCGTAGAGGAAGAAAACACCATCCATTCTACCGTTTGGGCCACAATATTAAACCTTAACCGTGTTGGGCGGCTTGTCCAATACGCACAGCGACAACAGGAAATCATGTATAAAAGCACGCCGCATATCTTGGAAGTCAGACCTAAAATACCAGCCCGTTTAGCCCGGCTTGAAGAACTGGCAAATAACTTATGGTATAGCTGGGATCTGCCCACACGTGATTTATTCTCTTATATTCAACGCAAACTGTGGGATGAAGTAGGTCAAAACCCGAAAGCTTTTCTACGATGTGTAGACGAACGATGCCTGATAACTGCCTCGGAAGATCAGATTTTTCTGGATCAATATCATCGCACATTATCAGCTTATGATAGTTATCATACTAAGCCAGTGCGCAATAGTCATGCTGAAGGGTTCGCTGAAAACGATCTGATTGCCTATTTTTGTGCCGAGTTTGGGTTTCACGAAAGCTTTCCAATTTATTCCGGCGGTTTGGGAATTTTGGCAGGTGACCACTGCAAGTCCGCCAGCGACCTGCATTTGCCCTTTGTCGGCGTAGGCCTACTCTATCGCCAAGGTTATTTCCATCAAACCATTGATGGTGATGGCAACCAAAAAGCCATTTATACTGACTCTGAATTCGAGAGCCTGCCTATTTCACCGGTATTGAATAGCGATGGCTCAGAGGTCCATGTAAGCGTGGATTTACCGGGACGCAGCGTAGCAATTAAGGTATGGAAAGCGCGAGTCGGTAATGTCACTATCTATTTGCTGGACACTGATCTTGATGAAAATTCCCAGCAAGATCGTGCCATCACTCATCATCTTTATGGCGGCGACAAGTCCATTCGTATTGAACAGGAAATCGTGCTCGGAATCGGTGGTGCCCGCGCTCTCGGGGAAATGGGCATCAAGCCGAGTGTGTGGCATATCAATGAAGGTCATGCCGCTTTCTTGCTACTAGAACGCATCCGCATCCTGACTGAACAAGGTATGGAGTTTTCCGCCGCACTCGAAGCAGTTGCTGCACATACCGTCTTCACAACGCACACTCCCGTACCAGCTGGTCATGATCATTTTGACTACGGCATGATGATGCATTATTTTGAAAATTATTATCCGCAATTGAAAATCAGCCGCGATGAATTTCTTGCCTTGGGAAATGTGTCGAGTACACCAGATTTTAATATGACCGCGTTAGCAATCCATTGTTCGCGTTTTCAAAATGGCGTATCACGAATCCATGGCCACATTTCTGCCAAAATTTGTGCCGAAATGTGGCCAGAAATTGAACAAGAAGATAACCCCATGAGCCACATTACTAATGGGGTGCATATGCCTACATTTCTGGCCAAGGAATGGTCGGAGGTGTTTGTGCGATACCTCGGTTGGGACTGGAGTCAGCATGTAGCAGATGCCAGTTTCTGGGAGCGGGTCGACAGTATTCCGGATCATCAGTTCTGGAGCGTGCGCGAATCACTCAAGTCGAGAATGCTACAGTTAATCCGTTATCGCATCAGCCAGCAACATTTCCGCAATCACGGTTCTGAAGCACATCTTGACCGTATTTTGAAATATGCAGATCCAGCCAATCCGAATGTACTCACCATCGGCTTCGCTCGACGTTTCGCTACATATAAACGCGCTGCATTATTATTCCACGATCTGGATTGGCTGCGTCAGATCATGCAGGATCCTGAACGCCCGGTGTTATTCATTTTTGCCGGCAAGGCACACCCCGCAGACATCCCGGGGCAGGATCTTATTCGCCAAGTAACGAAAATTTCACGCATGCCAGAATTTGAGGGAAAGATTCTGATGCTGGAAGGCTACGACCTACGGCTTGCACGTCGTATGGTGGCCGGGGTAGATGTGTGGTTGAACACCCCCCTGTATCCGCTTGAGGCAAGTGGCACTTCGGGCATGAAGGCGGCCATGAATGGAGTACTTAACTTGTCAGTACTGGATGGCTGGTGGGATGAAGGTTACGATGGCGAGAATGGTTGGGCAATCAAACCAGTTTCGGAGCTTTTGCCTGAAGCGCAGCGCAACCGTGAAGAAAGCCAAACGCTCTATGAGCTATTGCAGGACAAGGTCATTCCAACTTACTATAAGCACAACAAGATGGGCTATTCGTCGGAATGGGTAAAGATGTCCAAGCGCTCCATTGCAACCTTGCTACCAACCTTCAATTCCACGCGCATGGTGGGCGAATACGTTGCCAAAACTTACTTGCCCGCCACACGGCAGTATCGCAAATATTGCGATACTGCCTTCGAAGGTGCGCATCAAATGTCGGCTTGGAAAAACACTGTCCGTAAAGCTTGGCCCGGCCTAACAATACGCCGCTTAGGCACCCCCAAACAAAGCATTATGTTCAGAGAAGACGTGCACTTTAAAGTGAGCGTAAATCTGAATGGCCTTAAGCCTGCTGACGTGGTGGTCGAAATGTTGATTGGCCATGCATACAATAAGGAAAAGCTCAAGCAGTCGATGCGCTACCAGTTTGCAGCACAAGAACTCAATACAGAAGCGGACGAACATGTTTATGCGCTGGAATTGACACCGGAATTATGTGGCAAGCTTGAATATCGCATACGGGTTTATCCGCGCCACGAAATGCTGACGCATCTGTTCGAGATGGGCTTAATGCGCTGGCTATAATTCCAATTGCACTTCATAGATGGCACAGTCTTGATTACCTCGCTTTTTTTAGTTTGTGTAATGTTGCTTTCGCCATTTTTAGTGGATCACCTTCATCACCAAGGTTAGCCTTCACCGAAGCTGGAGATTTCAGCCTCGCTCGTTCGTCGTTGACTTGTTTTACCTTAGAATTGAAATTGGAATAACGATGCGGGTATTGTTTGCCACTTCTGAAGTCGCACCACTAATCAAAACTGGCGGTTTGGCCGATGTCAGCGCCGCGCTACCGGCGGCGCTGCACGGGATGGGAGTGAACGTGCGCATATTGCTGCCAGGTTATCCGCAAGTTTTAAAAGCGTTGCCGCATCTTGAGGTCGCTGCCGAAATTCCCATTCAGTCCAGCTTTCCTGCAACACGACTGCTAGCTGGTTCGTTGCCTAGTGGCGTATCTCTGTTAGTGATTGAATGTGCCGAGCTTTATGAGCGTGGTGGAGGGGCATACCAGGATGAACATGGTCTTGACTGGCCCGATAACGCCCTACGATTTGGGTTGCTATCAAAAATTGCGGCATTGCTGAGCTGTGCGGATTCTCCACTTGACTGGAAGCCCGACATAGTTCATTGCAATGACTGGCAAACCGGACTTACCCCGGCCTATCTGCATTTTTCTGATGGTGCTGTACCTTGTGTAATGACTGTACATAATCTTGCATTTCAAGGCGTATTCCCACCGCAAATGGTTGCGGAATTGGGATTGCCCGTTGAGTGTTTTCAGCCTGACGGTGTGGAATTTTACGACAACCTGTCCTTCATGAAGGCAGGTTTGTATTACGCCAATCACATCACTACCGTGAGTCCATCTTATGCCACCGAAATTCAGACCGATGCGCTAGGGTTCGGCCTACAGGGACTACTCGCTTACCGGCGCGAAAGTTTGACCGGCATTCTGAATGGTATTGATACCACCGAATGGAATCCCGCTACTGACCCTAACCTTGCTCATCCTTACGATGTCACGGATATAAGCGGAAAGGCCGCCAATAAGCGCGAGTTACAAAAACGTATGGGATTGCATATTGATCCCGACCTGCCATTGTTCGGATTAGTAAGCCGATTTACCCATCAGAAAGGCGTCGACCTGGTGCTGGACATTGCACCACAATTGATTGCCTTGCCGGCGCAACTGGTATTGCTGGGTAATGGCGACGTGGAAATGCAGCGGACGGCACTGAAGCTTTCGCATCATTATTCCGGCCAGATCAGTGCTTACGTGGGCTTCGATGAAGCTTTGTCACACCTGATAGAAGCAGGCGCAGACATTTTTTTAATGCCGTCACGTTTCGAGCCGTGTGGACTCAGCCAGATGTATAGCCAACGCTATGGCACGCCACCGGTGGTGCATGCGACTGGCGGCCTGATTGACACGGTATTGGATTGCAACGCAACTTCACTAGAACAGGGCGTTGCCAGCGGTTTCGTATTCCATAATATGAATACGTCCACCCTATTGGCTACAGCACGACGTGCCGCGATGGTCTACCATGACAAAAAAACCTGGCGGGCATTGCAGCACAATTGCATGGTCAAGGATTTTGGCTGGAATCAAAGTGCCACAGCCTACCATGACATTTATACACATTTGATGCGGCGATAACTGCGCTTGTACAGCTTCATTCAGCATTCCGCTTCCGTCAAGTTTTTCCTTCAGCACTCAATGCGCAAATTCGGCTTTCATCAGATGAATTAATTCCTGCGCTAAAACAATTCCGAAAATGTAAACTTGAATTTTAACATCCGCAAAACAAGTGAAGCGAATTTTAATTTATCATCGAACTGGCGGGAATTATAGGGCCTACTGATAAGGTGTTTAACTGCGGTTTATTTTGGCAAAGCTTCAATTTCAGTTAGTCGTCCACCATAAGTTACATTTAAAAAATTTCAGCATCAATGCTGAAATTTTTTTATTGGTGGAACTTGTAGTCGTTATCCGTGTCAGGTTATAGGGCACCTCTAAAAATCCAATTTTCGTCACAATACGGCATTACTCGAAAAAAATTATTGCTTACATATCAAATATATGCCGCGCTCAAATTTTTTACTTGTGCCTTGTCTTGCCTAGAAACTTGAATTTTTAGAGGTGCCCTATAGTTGTAAAATGCATTTGGAGAATTAAAAATAACATGCAATTGCATAGCTTACCTATTCATTTATGGTGGTCGATATTTTTACTAATCGCCATCACCCCATCCTATGCGGCGACATCATTGACTTTAAATGAAGCATTGCGTCTGGCAGCCATACACAGCCCAATGCTCACTGACGTGACAGCCCAGGAGCGTGGCGCGCATGCTGCTCTTACTACGGCGCGGGCCTATCCCAATCCCGATCTTCAAATCGGAGCTGGCAGTTCGCTTTCAAAGCACATTGGCATTCCGAATGGGCATACCAATGTAGCGGCATTATCTCAGCTGGTCGAACTGCCCTCCGTGCGTGTCGCACGACGGCAGGGCGCAGAAGCCGGTATTGCCGCCAGTGCGGCGGTAGTGTCGGATGCGCAAATAAATCTACGGACCTCAGTAACGCAGGCTTTTTTCGATGTATTGCGTCGTCAAGAGGAGGTCAAGCTCGCTTCGATCAACCATGAGTTACTGATGCAAATTCGTGACAGGGTTAAACTCAAAGTAAAAGTTGGAGAATCTCCGCGCTTTGAATTAGTGAAGGCAGAGGTCGAGGCATTGGCTGCGAAGAGTGCCGTTAATAGTGCTGAGCTACGTATTACCCAAGCCCGCGATCGGCTGCGGGCACTAATGGGCGCGCCGCTTGCGGGGAACTTCGAAGTGGCGCAGGAAGCGCTATTACCCTCCGATCTACCAGCACTGGAAGAACTGCGAAAAGATTTATTGGAGCGTCAGCCATTACTTAAAGTGGCGGACGCTCAAACGCGTCGTGCGCAAGCGCGAGTGCAGCTAGAACGCAACCTGCGTTTCCCACAGCCCACCATTATGGTCGGCTCCAGTCAGGATCCGGATTGGCAACAGTGGCAAGTCGGCGTGAGCTTGCCGTTGCCGTTATGGAATCGTCGTCAGGGGCCCATCGGCGAGGCCGTCGCAGGGCTTGATCGAGCTGAAGCGGAGAAACGGCAGACAAGCATCAATCTACTGGGAGTTCTGGACCAGGCTTACGGCCGATACCAGATTGCCAAAAATCAAGTAAAGATATTCGAGGCTGGTCTGATGCACGAGGCCGAAAATGCCATGAAGGTAGCCGAAGCGGCCTATCGCTATGGTGAGCGTGGCATTCTTGATTTTCTGGACGCCCAGCGCGTGTTGCGCACCACCCGCCTGGACTACCTTAATGCTCGTTACGAACTGCAAGCTGCGCTAATCGAAATTGCCCGGCTGCGCGCCCCCCCCTATGCCGGTGAAATAATATGAAGCGCACGATCTTACCTGTTTTAATCTCCCTTCTATTTGTCGCTATGGCGATTGGTTGCAAGGGCAAGGAAACGCCGCGTTCCGCCGCGGCTCCGGTCAATGATCCCTCGGTAGTAAAGGTTACACCGGAATTTCTCAAACGCCTGACAGTCACGCTTGCTAGCGAAGGTGATGTGGCGGAGACCCTACGCGTACCGGCCCGCGTCGAAGTGAACGAACATCGGGTGGCGCGCATCGGCGCTGCCGTTACTGGACGTGTGACTGAGATCCATGCTTTTCTTGGTCAGACGGTAAAACGCGGCGAAGTGCTAACCACGCTGAATAGCACCGAATTGGCTACTGCCCAGCTCACCTATCTCAAGGCTTTATCCCAAGAAGCGCTGCAGCGCCGCGCGGTAGAGCGAGCAAGATTACTGTTCACTGCGGATGTTATTGGCGGAGCTGAACTACAAAAGCGCGAGGCTGATCTGGTCCAAGCCAACGCCGAACTGCATGCTTCCCACGAACAGCTCAAGGTGCTCGGTATGGCCAAAAGCGCCATTACCAAGCTGGCGGCTACGCGCCGGGTGAATTCCCTGTCCTCCATTATTGCCACTCTCGACGGAGTGGTGATTGAGCGAAATGTAACATCGGGCCAAGTAGTGCAACCGGCGGAAGTGCTCTTTACCGTAGCAGATCTATCCCACGTCTGGCTGGTGGCCGAGGTGACCGAGCAGCAGGCTGCCCTGGTGAAGTTAGGTGAGGTGGTGCAAGCTGAAATTCCCGCATTGGACGGAAAACGTATTGAGGGGCGAGTGATTTTTGTCGCCGACACCGTTGATCCCCATAGACGAACGGTAAAGGTGCGCATGGATGCAGCGAATCATGAGCGCGTGCTCAAGCCGGAAATGCTTGCCTCCATGCTGATTCTGATTAAATCCCAGCGCCGCCTGGTGGTGCCAGCTGCGGCGGTGGTACGAGAGGATAACAAGGATCATGTTTTCGTCCAGCTGGACGATAAACGCTTCCAGTTGCGGCGTGTCCTGCTTGGACAGGAAAGCCATGATTATTTCCCGGTGTTGGAGGGCATCAAAATAGGCGAACGAATCGTCACAGAAGGCGGTTTCCATCTTAACAACGAGCGCAAGCGAGAAGAGCTCGGAGGCTGACATGCTGGAATCCCTGATTCAGGCTGCGCTCAAACAGCGTTTGGTGCTTGTCGTGGTGGCAGTATGCTTGGTGGCATTTGGGCTGGACGCGACGCGGAAGCTGTCAGTGGATGCCTTTCCAGACGTAACCAATGTACAAGTGCAGATTGCCACGGAGGCTTTGGGCCGTTCACCCGAGGAAGTCGAACGCTTCGTTACCGTGCCGTTGGAAATGGCCATGACTGGCCTGCCGGGATTGGAGGAGATGCGCTCGCTCAATAAACCGGGGCTATCGCTGATTACTCTGGTGTTTACCGATGCGACCAATGTCTATTTCGCACGCCAGCTGGTAATGGAGCGCCTGATCGAGGTAGGCGGGCGTATGCCGCAGAACGTGACACCTGTTCTCGGCCCACTGTCTACCGGATTGGGTGAGGTTTATCAGTACACTCTGGAGCAACCAGACGACGGTGAGCGGGTGCTCAGTCAAGAAGAGCTGACCAAACGCCGCATTACTCAGGACTGGGTGGTGCGGCCACTGCTGCGTGGCATTCCTGGCGTGGCAGAGATCAATTCCCAAGGTGGCTACGTCAAGCAGTATCAAGCGTTGGTGAATCCGGATCGCATGAGGCATTACAAGGTGACCCTGCAGGAAGTATACCAAGCCCTCGCCCGCAACAACGCCAACTCTGGCGGCGGCGTTTTGCCTCATTACTCTGAGCAATATTTGATTCGCGGCATAGGCCTGATAAAAACCTTGGACGATATCCGTATGATCGTACTCAAGGAGCAGAGTGGAGTACCGGTGTTCATGCGCGATGTGGCTGAAGTAACCATCGGCCACGAGGTGCGCTATGGCGCATTGCTTAAGAATGGCATCACCGAGTCGGTGGGCGGGATAGTGATGATGATCCGCGCCGGCAACGCCAAAGAAATTGTTGGCCGAGTCAAACAAAGGGTCGCAGAAATAAACGATAAGGGGATGCTCCCCGGCGGCCTAAAAATCATTCCATACTACGACCGCAGCGAGCTGGTGGATGCTGCCTTGAAAACTGTGATGAAGGTGCTGCTCGAGGGCGTGGTTCTTGTCATCATCGTGCTGTTTCTGTTCCTTGGCGATGTACGTTCATCCCTGATCGTAGTTGCATCCCTGCTCTTGACCCCACTGATCACCTTCATGGTGATGAACCATTACGGCCTGTCCGCCAATCTGATGTCCCTCGGCGGCCTCGCTATTGCCACCGGTTTGATTGTGGACGGTTCGGTGGTGGTGGTGGAAAATACTTTTCAGCGCCTCGCTGAGCGCAAAGATATCAGCCGGATGCAAGTAATCCTTGATGCGGCCTCGGAAGTAGCCACACCGGTTATTTTTGGTATCTCCATCATCATCCTGGTATTCCTGCCACTAATGACTCTGGAGGGCATGGAAGGCAAAATGTTCGCTCCACTCGCATTCACCATTGCTATCGCCCTGTTCGTATCGCTGATTCTGGCACTCACCCTGACCCCGGTTCTGTGCTCATACCTGTTAATAGGAAAGAACGAACACGATACTCGCTTGGTTGCCCTGATGAAGAAGCCTTACCTGCGACTGTTGGATTGGACGCTGTCCAACGGCAGGAAGACCATTATCATATCGGGAGGGGCGTTCGTCGGAGCCCTGCTGCTGATACCTTTGCTCGGCACGGCGTTCATTCCCGAGATGAAGGAAGGTTCTATCGTGCCCGGTATCAATCGCGTGCCCAATATCTCGCTGGAGGAATCCATTAAGATAGAAATGGAGGCGATGCGCTTGGTGATGCAGGTGCCCGGGGTGAAATCCGCCTTTTCTGGCGTTGGTCGTGGTGAGAGTCCCGCCGATTCGCAAAGCCAGAATGAATCTACCCCGATAGTCAGTCTCAAACCCCGTGACGAGTGGCCCAAAGGATGGACGCAGGACGACATTGCTGACGCCATCCGGGACAAAGTCAGAACTTTGCCCGGGGTGCAGATTGTGATGGCCCAGCCGATTTCCGACCGAGTGGATGAAATGGTCACCGGGGTGCGCTCCGATGTGGCGATCAAATTGTTCGGCGATGACATGGACACACTCAAACTGAAGGCCGACGCAATCGCCAAAGTGGCGACCTCAATCAAGGGAGCGCAGGATCTGCGCGTGGAAAGGGTTACCGGGCAGCAATATTTGTCTATTAATATCAATCGTCAAGCCATCGCTCGCCACGGCCTTAACGTAGCTGACATCAATGACGTGATCGAAACGGCTATAGGCGGCAGGACGACCACCGAAATCTTTGAGGGCGAGCGCCGCTTTAGCGCCGTAGTGCGCTTACCAGAAAGCTTCCGAAACAGTGTGGGGGAGATTCGGGGCCTGCGTGTCATCTCGCCCAATGGTGCCCACGTAGCTCTGCAAGATTTGGCCACCATCAGTGTTTTGGATGGGCCCGCGCAGATTAGCCGGGAGAAGGCCAAACGTCGTATCGTGGTGGGGGTAAACGTGAAGGGTCGTGACTTGGGCGGTTTCGTCGCCGAACTGCAGTTGGCTGTAGATGCCAAGGTCAAGCTCCCCGAGGGCTATTACCTGGAATGGGGCGGTCAGTTCCAGAACATGGAACGAGCGATGGGTCACTTGATGATCATCGTTCCCGTGACCATTGCTGCGATTTTCTTCTTGCTATTTCTGCTATTCGGTTCCCTGCGCTACGCCTCGCTTATTATCATGGTGCTGCCTTTCGCCTCGATCGGCGGCGTGGTGTCCCTGTTTTTAACAGGCGAGTATTTGTCGGTGCCAGCCTCAGTGGGTTTCATCGCTTTGTGGGGGATCGCAGTGCTAAATGGTGTGGTACTGGTATCCTATATCCGCACCTTGCGGGATAAAGGCATGTCTCAGACGGAAGCCGTAATTCAAGGTTGCCGGCAGCGCTTTCGCCCAGTGCTGATGACCGCGACGGTAGCGATGTTGGGACTTATCCCCATGTTGTTCGCTACAGGGCCAGGATCTGAAGTCCAACGACCCCTCGCCATCGTGGTGATCGGCGGCTTGGTTACCTCCACCTTGCTCACGTTAGTAGTACTACCGACGTTGTACAAGTGGTTTGAGGGAAAAAAGCGTGAGGCGTAATTAGGACGATTTATATCCGATATGAACTCACCCAACTTCAGATATTCAATCAATCTATTGCATGGCCGACTCTATAGTTTACTAATTCAAATATGGTAGAGGCGGCTATACTATCGATTCATTGAATTAAAATTTATAACCATGATTGAAATAACCCTTGCCACAATTATCATCACGATTATCGTCGTTCTCACACTGCGCAACACTAAGCGCGCAGTGCTTGAAAATCCGCTCATTCTAAACCGCACAGGGCAATATCACGCGACATTGGCACCCAAGCTGAATATCGCACAAACATTTATTGAAGCCATCGCTAAACAGCTACCAGGCCCGCGTAATGCAGGCCAAAACAGCTCAACGCAATGTTTCGAGGTGCGCGACCCAGAAGCGGCTGCAATTGGCCACGCACTCTATCTGCTCGCCATCACAATGCGTCACGGCATGCTGTATTTTCAGGCCATCGTCCCGCGTCCATTGGTCAGTGACCAAGATAGCCATTTCAAAATGCTGATGGAATCAGCTTACCGCTCTCTTGCACATATCCCTGCTACGGGTGGTGTGCATAACACAGAGATGGATGAATACATCATTGCAGCAACGGATACGGCAGCACGAAAATTGGGCATCGACATAAAACAGCCGTGTGTTATCCAAATGTGAAAATATGGAAATATAATGACTCCCGACTTCCAGCGGCATTGTTACAAACTTCAAGATTGCTCAAGTAGCCGGGTATTCAATTGCCAGATAGAGCAATTTCAATGCGGGACTATTTGGCAATTACTAAAGAGGCCGATTGACACTATCGCCACTGCTATTTTAAGCAAATATCAGCATTAAAAAATGAAACGCTTGGGTTGCAGCGCGTTTTGCAGTGGCGCAATACAGGTCTCGAACAGGGTGACTTTTTCTAATATACCAGGCGCCACACAAATAATCAGATTGGCATGCATCGCCGGAGCATCACCAACGATAGCAAACAGACGACCACCCGGTTTCAAGCTGTTTTGGAATGCTTCCGGTAAAATTGGTACTGAGCCAGTTAGCACGATTGCATCGTAAGAACCCGGCCAGCCTTGCGCCGCATCGCCCAGCGCTAAAGTTACGTTGTTGATATGATGCGCTGCCAAATTCTTTTCCGCAAAGGCATGCAGCTCCGGCACGATCTCAACGCTGGTCACATGCATCGCGAGATGGGAGAGCAACGCAGTCAAATAACCACTGCCAGTACCGACTTCAAGCACGCGGTCATTGCGCCCAAGCTGCAAAGCCTGCAATGCGCGCGCTTCCATCTTTGGCTGCCACATTGAAACTCCATGTCCCAGTGGAATTTCCATATCCATAAAAGCCATGCTTTGGCTTCCGGGCGGTACGAAACGTTCACGTTTAACCTTGCTCAGCAAATCCAGCACCCGCATATCCAGCACGTCCCAAGGCCGAATCTGTTGCTCCACCATATTAAAGCGCGCTTGTTCCACGTTACCCATCTCCCTCTACTCCAAAATATTATCAATGTTTTATATTAACAGTTTAGCAAGGTCACTGCTTGCGCTCAATGACTGCCCCTTTTACCTAATTTGAAATGGCCAAGAACGAACAGGGGCAAGAGCAAATCTATCGATGGCTTTTCGATCGCCTGAGTATAGTCCGGCTCTCCGTGGATGACATGCTTCCGCAATCCTGCACCGGGACTTTGCTCTATTTGCAAAGCGAACCTCTTGGAGAGTTTTTCATAAATTATATTTCGATGATAACGTTGGGCACTTAAATTATTCGTAAGTGGTCCGGTAACCTACAGCTTGGGATATTTAATGTTCTTGTAGCATTTGAACTTTCAAACTCGGCTTGGCACTTCGAACTTGAATCCGCGGATGAATCAAGCTTCTCTCAGCGGGAACTACCCGGCAAGCATGTGATCCAGGAAACAAAGGCGATAGGATGGAAGTCATGGAAAGCTTAACGCGCGCCTGCGCAAACGCCAGCTCGGAGGCTTGGCGAAACAGCTGCATTTTTTGCTGCAAATGCGCGAAAAAGCTTATCAAGTTCGGACTGAATGCTCTTGCATATTCCAGTGAGCATCGCCGCGATCAATATGGTAAGGGTAAGCTACAACAGCGGCAGAAATGCTGCGGGATGGACGGGATGACAGGCAAGCTGGCGAAATTGGTTGGGCGCAAGTGAGCCGCAAGATCGGCAAGTAGAAAGGGAAGCGACATGGTGGCCAGCGAAGATCAAAAAATCCTCATTTACTGCTACGCGAAGCAAGCTTCACGTCTAGTGATTTAGACGTTAAACCGCCATTGTGCGCTGCAAGCCGCGTCACCAATAGGGCGCACATCTCGACAAGCCATTTCATACCCGCTTTTATACCCGCTTTTTTCAAAATGAAGGTTTCAGTTTCACCATCCCGGCATCCACCAGCGCACCCCATGCCGGTTGCACCCGAATGCCGATCCACTTCCGCAAACATGGCGGCCAGTGTGCCACCTTCACTAAGCCGCGTATTGAATCGGTTAAGGGTGCGGGCATCCGGCATCTTGTTGCCGATAACGAAGCCACAAAACAGCAGGAAATCCAAGCGCACCCGCAAGGCGCGCTCCAGCTTCGGGTATGACAGGCCAAACCAGCGGGCAAGCAGCAGGGCACGGAACATGGCGCGGTAATCATAAGGTGCGCGACCACCTTTCCTGAACATCGCCTGCCAGTAATCGGCCTGCATGTGCTTTTCAACTTCGCTCCACTGGATCACATCAGCCACCGCCAGCAGCGGATCGCCCACCAAACCTGCCTTTGCATTTGCCATAAATAGCTGCATAACTACTCCATTTTGAAAAGGTCAACTCAAATGCAACACCAGTTGCAACAGTTGACCTAGTTTAAAAACCCATAACCTAGCGCAAACATGCGGTCCTAATTACCCGCAATGGGAACCACAGGGGAGGACCCGCGAACAGTTGCGTTGCATACCCGTTTTGTGGCGCGAATTAATTCTCTGCCCGCACACCACACACGACGCGCCGCCTCTTTTTTCTTCTGGTACACGTTAAAAATGGTCGGGACAAGTCGGGACAGTCGGGACACAGCGTATCTATTGGGTTTGCGCTGTCCCGACTTTTTCAAACGAAGTCGGGACAGTCGGGACAAGTTGTCCGCTCCCGTCCATAGCCGTAAAGTCACCGAATGAAAAACCTTTGCATAACTTTGGGCGGGCGCAAAGCCAATTGCGGTGCGGCTTGCGCGATAGCGGCAAAGAGCGGGGCGGGCAACCTGCAGCCGTGCAACCCGCATTACACCGTTGCCGCACAGCTCAAAATACTTTGCGTGTTTTCTCATCGTCGCCCACTTCAAATACATTTTGCGTGCCTCCAAAAGTGCGACGGCTTAGCTATACGTTGCGGGACATTAAGGCAGTGAACGACGTTCACAATCTTTCAGATGAATGCAGCAGAGCTGGTGACTGGCGGCCACGTTTAAACTCCAGCCATAGCGTGCACATAAAAAAACCCGCCAAAGCGGGTAAGGGGCCTGCCGTGTTACCGCGCGCGGCGGCATCCGGTGGCAGGCTCCCGCGACTGTTGCGGGCCGGTGCAAGGCCATTTTTGACCGCCTGCCTTATTGCGGCCCCAGAGCCTATGGCCTTGCTTTCTTGGCTCTGGGAAGCAATGCATGATTACGCGCAATTACGTTACAAGGGCTTCACCCATAGCTTCCGGGCTATACCGCAACAAATCCTCCATTGCATAGAAGCGCCCGATCTCTTTGACATCTTCAACCAGGTGCAGCGCTGCCACCACTCCATCGTTGTCAATTTCACCATGGGCAATGAGTATTTCTGCAACAGCCTCGACCGCTGGCCAGAGATGCATCAAGGCCGCACGTGCCAGCTCTTGAGAATAACCAGCTGCAGCATCTCTATCGTCGGCCAACGGGAAGACACTCATCAGCATCTGATTGGCATTTTTCGTATCTACATCCTGAAGCATAAACATGCCCTTGAACGGAAGGCCGAGCATCAACATTTCTGCTTGTATCCCCGCAAACGAGCCCGCTGCAAG
>JANMWF010000065.1:0-18500 GCA_031393845.1 Nitrosomonadales bacterium
AATTTCCTGGATGGGTCTGACCGAAACGCAGGCTAAAGCACAGGGCATCGCCTATGAGAAAGCGTCCTTTCCGTGGGCGGCGAGCGGCCGAGCACTGTCGATGGGACGTGAAGAAGGACTTACCAAGCTGCTGTATGACCCGCAAACAAAATGTAATCTCGGTGCAGGCATTGTGGGCAGCAATGCGGGTGAATTGATCGCCGAAACTGTGCTTGCGCTGGAAATGGGCGCGAATATGCAAGACATTGGTCTGTCTATCCACCCACACCCCACACTGTCTGAAACTGTGGGCTTCGCAGCGGAAATTGCCGAAGGTAGCATTACTGACCTATACATGCCGCGAAAAAAACAAGGGCACCTCTAAAAAATCTGGAAGCGCCCGTTAGAGTAATTATTACGCTTGCTTTTGCTTCGGTTAACAATGACGCGTCATGACGATACGATGATACTTACCGTCTTCCGCCCAAGATCGAACCAAGTACACCGCGAATAATTTGCCGCCCAACTGATGAGCCAATGGCACGGGCGGCACTCCTGACAAATGCCTCACCGATACCTTCACGACTTCTTGATGTACTGCCACCGAATATACTTCCCAACATCCCGCCAAATCCAGCGCCGCCACTCGTCCCTGCTTGCGTTGGATCAGCAGCCTGCGCTGTTGCAGCTTCAGCGGATTTATTGCTGGCGCGTTTCTTGATAATTTCGTAAGCCGATTCGCGATCCACTGCTTTTTCATAGTGACCGACAAGCAGCGAATCTTGAATAATGGCTTTGCGTTCAGCTTCTTTAATCGGGCCAATTTGAGCCTGTGGCGGAACAATCAGCGCTCGTTCAACAATACCCGGGCGGCCTTTTTCGTCCAGACATGAAACGAGTGCTTCGCCTATGCCCAGCGTGGTAATGGCGACTTCTTCATCCAGATCGGGATTGTCATACATGGTTTCAGCTGCTGCCCTCACCGCCTTCTGGTCGCGTGGGCTAAAGGCGCGTAGCGCGTGCTGCACACGATTGCCGAGCTGGCCCAGCACCTTGTCCGGCACATCTGCCGGGTTTTGGGTGACGAAATATACACCTACTCCTTTGGAACGAATCAGACGTACCACTTGTTCGATTTTATCGAGTAGTGCTTCAGAAGCATCGTTGAACAGTACATGTGCTTCGTCAAAGAAAAATACCAGCCTGGGCTTGGCGAGATCACCCGCTTCTGGCAGATTTTCAAATAATTCGGAAAGCAACCACAGCAGCATAGTGGAATACACTTTAGGCGAAGACATCAATTTATCGGCGGCCAGGATGTTAATCATGCCGTAGCCGTTAGCGTCGGTCTGCATCAAGTCGGCAATATTGAGCATCGGTTCACCAAAAAAACTTTCGCCGCCTTGCGTTTCAATTTGCAGCAGGCCGCGCTGAATCGCACCAATGCTGGCGGCGGAAATGTTGCCGTATTCAGTAGTGAAATCTGCTGCATTGTCACCCACGTTCTGCAACATCGCGCGCAGATCCTTCAAATCAAGCAATAACAGCCCATTGTCATCGGCCACTTTGAATACTAACGCCAGCACACCCTGCTGCACTTCGTTCAAATTCAACATGCGCCCGATGAGTAGCGGCCCCATGTCAGAAATAGTGGCGCGCAGTGGATGACCCATGGTTCCGAATACATCCCAAAACGTTACTGGATAAGCGCGATGTACAAAACTTTCCAGATTGAGTTGCGCAACTCTTTCGGCAACTTTATGATTGTTGCCACCGACCTTGCTCAAACCGGACAAATCTCCCTTGATATCAGAAAGAAATACTGGCACGCCAATACGGCTGAAGGATTCCGCCAATGTTTGCAGGGTGACCGTCTTACCCGTTCCTGTCGCACCTGTTACCAGCCCGTGGCGATTGGCCATTTGCGGCAGTAGAAAAAGTTCTTGCTCGTTATTTTTAGCGATCAGTAGCGGTTCGCTCATATTGGCTCCGAGTTAGTTTGATGGCTCTGCACAAAATGTAGCAGGCATGAATGGTTGCATGAATGCATTAATTTAGATTAATCAAGCGGAAAATGATAACGTGGATTCAGTTTCACTATGCAGGAGAATTATGTATCCTCACCAACATGCTTTTTACCACAATGTAATAATATGTTTGATACTACATCTGCGTGCTTCCCAGAGACTTTACAATAGTTACATATAAAATTTTAAATCACCTCTTACAGGAGAAGTATGATCATGTCTCGACATATGATTAAAAGCGCTCTATTTGCCTTTATCGCACTTGCTGCTAGCCATGCTCACGCCATTGATTTTGGTGACTTAATCAACAAAGAGCTTGGCACTCTTGGCAAACCTATCCCACAAAAATCAGAACCTGCCGTCTCTAGCAACACACCAGCAATAACTGGAGCTACAAAATCTGCGGCGAATTTGGCCAGTTTTAGCAAAAATGATCAGGTCGCCAGCTTGAAGCAAGCCCTCATTCAGGGTGCGGAAACTGCTGTTGCCAGCCTTTCCAAAGAGAACGGTTACCTCGGCAACAACAAAGTGCGCATTCCATTGCCGGAAAATCTACAAAAAGCAGATGGCTTATTACGTAAATTTGGCATGGGAAAGTATGCCGACGACTTGACTACTTCCATAAATCGGGCAGCCGAAACAGCAGTTCCCGAAGCAAAAGATATGCTAGTCGGCGCGATCAACAAAATGACCGTGGAAGATGCTAAAGGCATACTCACGGGCAGTAACGATGCTGCCACGCAATATTTTCGTAAAAACACTGAAATGGCACTGGCCGGAAAATTTAAACCTATCGTGGCAACTTCGATGCAGAAAGTGAAGCTCGCTAAGGCCTATGATCAATTCGCTGAAAAGGGTGGGAAGTTTGGCTTGATAGACCAACGCGATATCAAAATGGATGATTACATTACCCGCAAGGCAATGGATGGATTGTTTCTGATGATCGCCGAACAGGAAAAAGCGATTCGCGCAAACCCGCTTGAAGCAACAGGTAATCTGGCAAAGAAGATTTTTTCGGCGATCAAGTTTTAATCGGTCAGTCATTCACTTTTAGTGGGAGGGTGGTTTTGGAGAATCGACCGACTTTCTGAATATGACTGAATCTACCAGTCTGATATCACTTTTCATTAGTAGCTTCCTCGCTGCCACCTTGCTTCCCGGTGGCTCTGAAGTTGTATTGATCGCTGTGCTGAAACTATACCCGGAATTATTCTGGCCTGCGCTTTTGCTCGGCACTCTCGGCAATACGCTAGGCGGCATGGTGTCATTTGGCATGGGTCGGTTGCTACCGCAAGCCCATAAGCTCAAACATGTGGAGAAAATACAGCACTACGGCACACCTGCATTACTGCTTGCTTGGGTACCATTGCTTGGTGATGCGCTGTGTCTTGCTGCCGGATGGCTAAGGCTTAATCCATGGCACGCTGCGTTATTCATGGCGATAGGCAAATTCGCGCGCTATTGGATAATTGCAATCGCAACCCAAATTTGAACCAATGGAGTCGTGCGGAAAACCACGATCAATTACTTCAATGTCGCTTCCTCATAGGAGTGTTCATATGAGGGTTAAACAGTAGGCTAAGTTTAAGACTTTCAAGCCTTTGATCGAGCAAACTCCTCGAACTGGTCGGCCGACAGTGGCTTGCAATAATAATAACCCTGCAACTCATCGCAACCCTGTTCCCGCAGAAACGCCAGTTGCCCCGCTGTTTCCACTCCTTCAGCGATGGTTTGCAGTCCAAGGCTCTTCGCCATGTTGATAATGGCGCTAACGATAGCCCTGTCTTCTGGATCGGTGCTGATGTCACGCACGAAGGACTGGTCAATTTTAAGTTTATACACCTTGAATTTCTTCAGGTGGCTCAGTGAGGAAAAGCCAGTACCAAAATCATCAATCGACATGCGCACTCCGCGCTCGTGAAGCTTGTTCATAACGGCGATTGCCTTTTGCGGATCGTGCATCGCTACGCCCTCGGTCAGCTCCAGCTCTAAATATTCCGGCAGCAAGCCCTCTTCGTCGAGGATGCGCGTGATCAGATTGGGCAAGTCGGGATGACGAAACTGAATTACGGAAAGATTCACCGCCATAACCAGTGGGGCTAGGCCATTCTGCATCCAGGATTTTGCCTGCCGCACTGCATGCCTCAGCACCCACTCTCCAATCGGTAGGATCAGTCCACTTTCCTCTGCGGAGGGGATAAATTCTGCTGGCGAAACTGAACCTAACACTGGATGTGTCCAATTTAGCAAAGCTTCCGCTCCGACAATGCGGCCGTCGCGCACAGATACCTGCGGCTGATAGTTGATCTGAAGTTGATCGCGTTCAATCGCTTGGCGCAGTGCATTGACCAGCTTAAGGTGGCGTGCCGAACGAACCTGCATTTCTGCAGTAAAGAAACGGTAGCCATGACGGCCTTCATGCTTGGCGCGATACATGGCGGAATCGGCACTCTTGGAAAGGGCCTCCAGATCCGCGCCGTCGCCTGGATAAAGGGCAATGCCGATCGAGCCGGTTACGTTCAGATCATACTGTTCTATCTGGCAGGGTTCGGCAATGACATCTAGCAGCTTCTGTGCCACATGAGGCGCTTCGTTTGCATCGACGCCGTACAACAAGAAAATAAATTCATCCCCACCAAGGCGCGACACCATATCTTCCTCGCGTAGCACCAAACGCAGTCGTTTGGTTAGCTCGACCAGCAAAGCATCACCGACACTGTGGCCGAGAGTATCGTTAATGTCCTTGAAGTGATCGAGATCGAGGAACATCAACGTCACTGGCTCTTGATTCCGCTGCGCCAAACTGATGACATATTTGGCGTGATTGTTCAGTTGGACACGGTTTGGCAGCCCTGTGAGCGCATCGAAATGCGCCAGGTATTGAATACGTTTCTCGGCTTCCTTGCGCGCGGTAATGTCTCTAGTAATCCCAAGCAACATCGTGATTTTGCCATCTGCATCACTGAGCGGAGCGGCATGGGTTTCAAGCCAGTGCTGAGATCCTTTGATCCCTTTGATTTCGAACTCAAAAATACAACTTTCTCCACTCATCACGCGCTTTTGCGTGGCTATAAATGAATCGTGATATTTGGCAAGAATAAAGTCTATGAGATTATGCTGTTGCACCTCTTCTATCGAATCTGCTTCGAGCATAGCAAGACCCGTAGCGTTCATTTCCTTGATTAGTCCGCCACTATCTACGACCATTATGCATTCCGGCTCCGTCTCGATGATGGTCCGTAAGCGCTGTTCGCTCTCCCGCAGCGCTTCCTCTGCCCGCTTACGCTGTGCCTCGTGCTCAAGGCTTTTCAGCGCATAGTCTATGTCCATTGCCATTCCCACCAGCAAATTACGCACATTTTCGTCGAAAGCGTTGTCCACATCGGTGTAGAGGGTTAAAACCCCGGCGACCTCTCCATTACGATGTAGCGGAAGCGCGGCAGATGACGCCCACCCAAACCTTGCACCGTGCTTATGCCACAGCGTGGTGATAGGGTCATGCTGGAAATTTTGACACCAAAATGGCATGTTCTCGCGGAACGCCGAGCTGGTCGGTCCACGTCCGTATGGTTCATTGGCTTCCAATGAAATCTGCAGTCCTCTCAAATATTCCACACCACTGCCAAAGGATGCAATCGGCTTTATATGTTTGCCATGTTCTTCAAGTACGCCTATCCATGCCATATCCATGCCGCCAAAATTCACTACAACGCGGCAAACTTGCGCGAACAACTCCGCCTCACTGGTGCAGCGCACGATGGCCTGGTTACACTTGCTCAAAGCGGAGTAAAGCTTGGTCAAGCGTTGATTTTTTGCTTCGGCTTCCTTGCGCTGAGCGTCGATTCTGGCCAGATTAATCTGCGTTTCCGACAACCAGTCCAGTACGCTATTTTCCATGCCTTTGGCGACCGAAATGGCGGATGAAAAATTTCCACTGCCAAGGTGTGCGATGCGCGTATGCAGCTCGTTGACTGAGCCACCCAGAGTTGCATGCAAGTTCCGCCGCGATTTCCAGAGTAAAAAAGCGAGCAGCATGCCCAACAGAATGAAGATCGCACGCATTAGTGTGGCGCGGACTTCGGCAGTATGAACGGCCTGCAGCGTGCGCTGATCCGCCATTCTTTGAAACTGGCTGATCGGCCGCATTATGCTAGCCTTGGCTAGGTGGTAGACTAAGTCATGCAGCATTAAAATTGCCTTGGCGCGATTTACCTCAATCGGCGGGCTGGTTGATTCAATTAGTTCTATTGCGGCAAATTCGGTGCGCGTGAGCATATCCGAGTTGGTTTTTGCCTCCACCAACTTGGCGAATTCTTCTTCAGTAAAACCAGCCCCCCGCATCAACTCCAGCAAGGGAACCGCCAGTCCCGGCGGCCGCGGGCGCTGGTCGTCGCCGAGCACAATATCCCAGTAGATATGTTGGTAGTCGATTGGCCGAGGCTTCCTGCCATCTTGGATGTCGAGAATTTCTTGATAGTGCTGCTTGTAGATGGGGTCTCCAGTCACCACATAGGTGCGAACCATGCGTGTAAGGTCATCAGACGACTGGCGCAATTCGTCAGCCAGCAGGAACGACTGTTGCCGCAACTTATTAGCGCGACCGATCTCCCTTTCTGCCCAAGCATAAGCGGCAAAAGTTGCGACGAAAACAACGAGCATGCCCAGCGTCAACCAGAGATGGCGCGAAAAACGGGGCAAGTTGTTTTTTGAAGTTGTCATTGTGGCTATTCTTTCTGAGCGCGCTGCAGGTCGTAAAAAAAACGGTTCCCCAACGCGCATAAATTCTGACGCGGATTCAATTTCGGAACACAAAAAAGCATTGTCACTTATGCCAGATAGACTGCACTAAGGCAACGTTGATTTAGTAAACGCAATACTATTATGAAACACAATGAACATGATAGATGACAAACATGATAGGCCGCAATGAAACAGAATATCTTGGATGCGAAGCCATACCTGACGCCACCACACCACTCAAATTCGTCATCTTCCGGAGACGAAGAAACCGGGTGAACAAGTGTTTGCCTATGTCAGTAAAGTATTACTTTCATCGATTTTGTTTTGAACATGGTAACTTGTTCAGCTTTGCCTTAAGCGGCCTGTACTCGCGGGTACATGCGCGTGCTGAATGCCATTATAATGATCAAAAGATAAGCAACATGCAGGCGTAAAGAAGCTGCCTAATTACTTTGATTGGCGAACGCTAGGCAATAGAGGTGGGGTTTTCGTACGAAGTAATAATTTTCCCTGGGGAACTTAATGAAAAAATGGATTTTTTATTTAACAGTAATATTGGCAACGAGCAGTGGCCTAGCCAAAGCACATTCTGATGAGGGGAAGGCAGAAGGAAAATATGCGCAAGTTAAAGATGCATTGCGCTTGGCTGCCGAACAAGGTGATGCAACTGCGCAAAACAACCTTGGTGAAATGTTTCTCCAAGGGGATGGCGTGACGCAAGACACTCAGGAAGCGGTAAAGTGGTTTCGCCTGGCTGCCAAGCAAGGGCATGCAAATGCACAATTTAACCTGGGCTTAAGTTACGGCAACGGCCAAGGCGTTACACAGGACTATCAGGAAGCGGCAAAGTGGTTTCGCTCGGCTGCCGAGCAGGGACATGCTCAAGCACAGTTTAGCCTTGGCATAAGTTATGCCAACGGACAGGGCGTTACACAGAACCTTGAGGAAGCCATGAAGTGGTTTCGCTCGGCTGCCGAACAGGGTGATGCAGTCGCACAATACAACCTTGGTTTAATATATCTTGATGGGCAAATTGCAGCGCAAAATTATCAGGAAGCTGCGAAGTGGTTTCACTTGGCTGCCAAGCAAGGACATGCAAAAGCTCAATTTAACCTTGGCGTAAGCTACGGCAACGGCCACGGCGTTGCACAGGATTATCAGGAAGCGGTAAAGTGGTTTCGCTCGGCAGCCGAACAGGGACATGCTAAAGCACAATATTACCTTGGCTTAAGTTACGCCAACAGGCAGGGCGTTACACAGGACTATCAGGAAGCGGTAAAGTGGTTTCGCTTGGCCGCCAAGCAAGGCGATGCAACCGCACAAAATAGTCTTGGCGTAAGGTATGACCTCGGTCAAGGAGTGACACAAGATTATGTTCGCGCACATATGTGGTTTAATCTCGCAACAGTCAATCGTCAACATGACGCACAGGAAAATCTCGATAAAGTGGCTCAACGCATGACACCAGCCCAAATCGCTGAAGCGCAAAAATTGGCACGCGATTGCAAAAAGAGCAATTACACAAACTGTGATTAGAACGGCCTATTTGTAGTCCTGAACGAGACAAATAAATTTTCTGCCTAATTCACTTCGATTCCGTAAAACGTTGAACAGGGATGGAAATTCAGACATTGTTTGTGTGATCGCGCCGGCATCGTACTCGACCCAAGCGGTGCTTCTGTTGGCGCAGCACCACCCGCAAACGAAACACTAGCTGACTGAGCCGGAGAACAATACTCTTTGTCGTAACTGTTCAGTGTTACCGAAATAAATATTTCGCCAGGTATCATCCACCTTCGGAAACTGCGGCTTCACGTCGGGATTGCCTTGATTCTTTGCCGCTCATTCGCGAAACGCATAGCGATTCCAGAGACGGAAGAATTCCGTCAGATAGATATCTGCCATAGTCGTGTTGCCTTGAATCACCAGCATGTTCTCTTCAAACCATTCTGGTTCAGCGGGGTGATGATGCCCCCCTTGCTAGACAAAACCATGGGTGATTGCACATCAATCTCATCAATCATAGCACGCTGCACGGCCTGATCAGGCTTCTCGCTTAGATCGCATCTCGCGAAAACGGAAATCCTGATGCGCTGATCAATCTATTTGATGGCTGGCTCTATAAGTACGAAATCCCATGAGAAAATTCTTGAATGCTTTCATAGCGATTAACTAAATTGCCAGCACATCTGTAAACCAATTAAGTTTTACGAGACTGATCGAAAATTACTTAATTATTTCTCTTTTGCTACGCGTTGAGCATTTGTCGAAATGATTTTGTCAGTGATGGCATGAAGATGTTCGCGAGCTTCTGAGTCCTGAATCCCATTGGCTAACTCATGAATAGCCAAGCTCACCAATATCTGGTTAACAGGCCTCCTTCCCCATTCAGGGTCTTCCCAGTGACCATGAAAGTAGTTGGTAATGTGAAGAATAAAGTCTCTCGCTGATTTAGATAACATGATTTACTCCCGCAATGAATAATGAAAGTTGCTTTTAAAAGCCTGTCTGTCGCTGCAACCTATTAGCAACACCGGCCTAACAACGTCTAGATTGAGAGACCGATAACCAGCAAGCAAAGCCACCGCCGGCTGTCCATCTCGACGACAAAATTGTTGTCAGTGGTACCGTCCGAAACATGATAGAGCGTCAGCTATAAAAAAAGGATAAGCAAAATCCTTATTTTCTGGCGGAGTAAGATAAAGCGGGTCTTGGGATAATCAGGCACCGTTTTCTCATCAAGCTGTCAGTCATTTAAACAAGGATGAACATTCGATAGAATAGCTTCACTCGCGTGTGTATATAGGCGGTCTGCCCAAAGCAAGATACCGTTGCCTCAAAGTGTGGACGGCGCATAGAGAGGCGAGAATGACGACGAGCTGCACACGACTCATCAGTTGACACGCCCCAAGGGTTTGTCAGGTTCGGTGGCTTGCGTCGGAACAGTTTCATGCGATGCAAGCCAGGCATGCACCTGGGCGACCACTGCGGCGCCTTCACCCACAGCGGCGGCGACACGTTTGGTTGAGCTGGCACGCGCATCGCCGATTGCGAATACTCCCGGTATCGAAGTTTCGAGCGACAGGGGATGATGATCATTTTTCAGGTGCATCGAGCGCGCGTAGTCGACCGGCGATAGATCGATCCCGGTACAGACGAATCCCTTATCATTGACGTTCACGCCGCAATTCTCGAGCCAGTCGGTGTTCGGATCGGCACCCACGAACAGAAAAATGCGGCGAATGGATTTAGTCTGTTTGCTGCCGTCTTTGCGATTGAGCCACTGCACGCCGCTCACGCCTTCATCGCAACCCTCGATTGCCACGATCTCTGATTCCGTATACAGCGTAACGTTCGCCAGCAATCCGATACGATCGATGAGATATTTCGACATGCTTTTTGCAAGGTCGGGGCCGCGAATCAAATGATGGACGTGCGCCGCGTGGCTGGCCAGGAATACTATTGCCTGCCCGGCCGCATTGCCGCCACCCACGAGCACTACTTCCTCCTGTCCGCATAGCGCGGCCTCGATCGGCGAAGCCCAGTAATAAACGCCCCGACCTTCATATTTCTCGAGTTCGGGTATGGCGGGCCGCCGATATTTTGCGCCTGTCGCGATAACCACGGTTTTTGCTGAAATCTGTGCGCCACAATCGAGTTGAAGTGCATAAGGAAAACGTGTGCAATCAAGCGACATTACTTCAACGGGCACCACCATTTCAGCACCGAATTTCTGTGCCTGAACATAAGCGCGTCCGGCGAGCGCCTGACCGGAGATACCGGTCGGGAAACCGAGGTAATTTTCGATTCTCGCGCTCGCGCCCGCCTGACCGCCGAACGCAAGAGTGTCGAGTACAAGCACGGAAAGCCCTTCCGATGCGGCATATACCGCACAGGCAAGGCCGGCGGGGCCGGCGCCAACGATGGCAACGTCGTAGACACGGTCAAGGCTCACATCGATATACAACCCGAGGTGACGCGCAAGCTCCCTTTCAGTAGGGCACTTAAGTACCGTTCCATCGGGACAAACAACTAACGGCAATTCGTCTGGACGCGGCTGGTGGAGCTTCATCACATCTTCCGCAACGCTATCCAGTGCCGGATCCAGCGCAAGATAAGGATGAGCGTTCCTCGAAAGAAATCCCTGCAACCGCACCATGCCCGTGCTGCCGGGTGCACCAATCAGTAACGGACCGCCTCCACCGGTTTCTATCAACCCCATGCGCCGTAGGATCAGCGCCCTCATAATACGTTCCCCGAGCTCGGCCTCAGCCACGACCACTGCGCGCAAGGAAGGCGGATCTATCACCAATGCTTCGACCACCTCAAGGGCGCGTCCATAGGCAAGCGGGGGACGACCCGAAAGTTGGCCGACTTCTCCCGCGAAATTACCCGGCCCGCTTTCAACTATGGGAATCTCGTTGCCCAGACCATTTTTTCGTGTAGTCAGGATGCGCCCGCTCAGTAAAACGAACATGCCCGCTCCGCGCGTGCAGGGATCGAATAATATTTCGCCGGGCTGCCAGGTGTGTACCGTGCCAAATCGCCGTAACCGATTAATTTCTGCGGTGGAAAGCTTGGGAAACATTTGCTCACGGCGTGATGCCAGATTTGGAGGCAATGGTGCATCCACGGTGGCTGAAACGTCATCCGCGTGACCAGGCGCCGATGAGAGCAAACCGTCAGTGACTTCGTTTATCACCGCTTGCGATCCTTGAAAGTAACCGATGGAGGATGGAGGTGTGCGGTCTGGTTTCCGCTGAAATCGAGCATCTCCTGATCTATGTAGCACCAGCCCCACGGGTCCGGGGGGTCGTAGGATTCCATGATCGGATGGCCGGTCGCATGATAATGCTTGGTCGCATGTTTGTTTTTCGAACTATCACAGCAGCCGACGTGACCACACTGGCGGCACAGGCGAAGGTGCACCCATGAGTCACCGGTCTTCAGGCAATCTTCGCAGCCCTCAGCAGAGGGCGTGACTTTGCGAATGCTATCTAAATGAGTACAAACCATGCAACCTTCCAATATGTTTCAAGTGATCATAATCTTGAAGAGCCTTGCTACCATTATTGAGTCTCGCACTTGGTGAGCCACTTTGGATGACGCGTATTTAGCGTGATCGTCAGTTGCACAATGGAAAACATGATAGAGCGTCAGCTATAAAAGAAAATAAGCAAAATCTTTATTTTCTGGCTGGGTAGAAAGTGGCCTTCGTCGGGATGTTCTGAGCGGGCATTTTTCAAAGCTCGCGTCGATACCGGACGCACTATGCCAGCTCCCTCACCTCTGGGAGTTTGAGCTCAGTTCCACGCAGATCGCGAACGTACTGGATCGCTACGAAAGCCTGCGAGCATTTCCCCGCCTGAGCTTTCACGGCTACAACCCGCTCGCGTTTGCCGGAGTCGTTTTCCGAGCAGCCTAAGGTCGAGCGTTTGAATATGCACGGCAGCAGATCGACCTCGCACGCTTACGCAAGGCGTTCCCTACGGGTGACTTCTGGACCTGTGGCAATAGCGTCAGCTGAACTCGCGTCGCCACCGTCAGTTTGCAGGAACGTACGCGACTATCCCGAACGAGCTCTCTCCCGAGTGTGCTGTTGAAGATAACGAGTATCTGAAATTCCAACCCGGGCTATTCACGCGGTAGAATGAATACAGTGGAGCGCGTCCGAATCCTGCCGTTTGGAATGCGTAGAACAATATCGCATCACGTGTCCACCCTTTGCCGACTGCGGGATCAGTAGACAACATCTGCTTCCACCCAATGCCTGGGACGACTGCATGATAGCTATAAACGGGAATCGACCCAGCCGCCGCCGTTAGATCGCCGAGGAAAGCGAATGGGACGGGTGTAGACGCCGACCAACCTGGCGAAGCAGTTGCAGACGCCGAGTATAGGTATCGCGGCCCATCTCCAGCAGGGTTTGGCGCGGTAAACTCGTGTATCACCTGTGGTTGCACCAGAAGTGCGCGCTGTACAGAGGGTACATGGGCCAGCGAGACGAACTTATAACCTTCGTTTTGCAGCGTAGGAATGATCAATTTCAGCATGTCAATGGTCTGGTCGTGACTGTCGTGGACGAGGATAATTCCACCATGTTTGGCGTTACGGATTTCGGTCAAATACAAATCGCCGCATTGAGCGGGTGTGTATCCGTTGGCCCAGCAAGCATTATCCTGGGCCGATACGTTGCTAATAAGCTGCCCACCCATGTCCCAAGATAAAATTGCGGCATACTTCTTCATCGTCGGAGATGCATGGATTACGCTCAACGTATCAAGCGTGTAAGCTCCCCATGGTGCACGGAAATAGAACGGGCCATTCGATTGAGCGGCAACGATCAGATTATCGGTATCAGTGATTTCTTTGATAATGGTTGCGGCGTCCGTGGTAAGAAGGCAGACGTGATTCTGCGTATGGTTCGCCAGCACGTGGCCGCCGGCGATGATGGCTTTGATCGGGTCGGTATACGGCTGATTAGTAAAGATCGGAACGTTGCTGCCGTTGATGAAGAACGTTGCAGGTATTTGCCGTTGCCAGAGAAAGTGCGCGATCTCCTCGGTGCGAGCTCCTGGTCCGTCATCGAACGTCAGGCTGAGCGTCTTCTCTGGTAGCTCTTGCCCCAGTAGGCCCACCACTTTCTCAATTTTCTGAACATCTGTAAAATCGCAAGATGCGATCGCGCAAGATGCGATCGCGCAAGATGCGAGGCAGCCAAGTAGCGACCTGATAAGGCGATTGTAGTTCGCAGATAGAGCGGTCATGGTCAACATAGGTACATCCCTTTTTGTAAAACAGCGTTTTTGTAAAATCAACGTCGAATGCCATGGTTGAGAGGTGGTCGATATGGCGAATATCTCTACGACAAGGCCTATTGAGCAATTCTAGTCATTGGAACAAATGAGCCAACCGCTCGCAAACAAACGATGCATATTTAGTGAACGGCATCGAGTGCCAATTGTCAGCTGCGCAGTTCTCAATGAAACCTATCCGTTTGGTTGAAAGATAGGAAATTTAACCGCACAAGTCAACACACTCCGCCCCACCTCCCTTGCCAATCCAATTTACATCTTTGATGAGCTATAAAAAAATTTAGCTATCAGAGGAGATTGCCATGCAACTGCCGCGTCCGATCTTCACGGAATTTCCTGACTCCTCGTTATATCAGCGCGCCCTTCTCCACTTAAAAAGACCGGCGCCATACCGATTTGAAGGGAATCACCATTCAGATCAAACGAGCTGGCATCCAGCCTTTGCACACGCTTTATACGCCAATCAGCTGGAATGAGCCATTCCCTCGACACGTCGTCCTCTGCCCATACAATCCAAACTGATTTGCCATCTGCTCTTGTAAGGTTGCAAGTCCAAATTGTCTCGGCACGGCCGCATTGTTTAAGCAGTCCGCCGGTCAACGAACGTGCCATTGTGTCGAGAGCAACGGCTACTGGTTTAAGTTCCAGCGAACCTGGTTCTATAAAGCCCATGTCAATGCCATCCCAGGCAAACCAAAAGACACGAGATACACCTGCTGGCCAAGACATTACCATAGTGCGGGCCACATATGCCGCAGCCATCCCATCGTCTAGCTTGCGCCAATCGGGGGCCGCTCCATATTGGCGGGTCAATTTGGTTTTGTTGTCAATCCACCAGCCGATTTCTGTATTCCAAAGGGGTTTTTCTTCGAGCCCATGCTTGCGCATGACGCTCTGCACTTGTTGGATAAGCGGCAGCATGGCCTCTGGCGCAGCTTTAGGTACGTAAAAATGGTAACCGACGACATCCAAATACTTCGCTCCGCCCTTAGCCAGATATTCATCCAGCCACCGATGATTACCTGCTCCTACTACTGAAGGAGAAATAAAAATAATATTAGGGTCGACCTCTTTCAAGGTCTGGTAGGCCACACGTGCTAATTCCACCAGTTTCTCCTGGCTACCTGAGTAGAACCCCTTAACATTTACTTCGTTCCAAAGATCATAGGTTCTGATCCTTCCTTTGTAGCGTTGCGCAACCGTGCGGACATAGTTACGCCAATTTTCGATATCGCGCGGTTCGGCGGCGGTACCGGGCCCGTAACCGGACGGCTCACCGGGGCGGACCGATGCCCAGGTCGGGGATAAACCGAGAGGCAATACAAGATCAACACCGGCCTGTTCCGCCAAGCCTACATACTTGTCCAAGGTTTGAAAATTCCATTTTCCCCGCTCAGGTTCGAGATTTGGCCAAGCAACATAGGCATCCCACAAGCGCCAAGAGCCAAACTTTATCGAAGGCCAGGGCGTAATCCTGTCGCCTTTGGGATACCACGGCTGGGTTTGAACAATTCGGTGAATATGCAAACCGAAGTACGAAACAGGAATTTGCTCGTTCGTAGACCGCGAGACCGTTGCTTGAGCCCATGAAAATCCGGGTAGCGTGATGCCAGTTAGTGCCGCTAGGTAAACTATTACACTAAAAAATGAATGGAATATCGATTTCTTCATGGTCTTTCCTCATCTCCAGGATATAAAAAGGCAAGATTGGGAAGAATAGGAAATTCAACCCCGCACGTCAACACACTTCGCCCCCCATCCTTCGCAATCGATTTTCATCGTCAAACCATCATCAAATTCTGCATTTTGCCCATTCCCCCAGTAAGCATCGGTCGCGTCAACGCCGCACCAGCCTGCCCAAGGTGGGCAAAAATTCCCGTCCATGGCTGTTAGAAAATTCGTCTTGCATGAGACATGGTAAAATTTACTCTCATTTTTAAGTCTCTGACACTATGAACCGCACACCCCATCTAATTGAACGTTTGCTGGAACGACGCATCCTTATTCTGGACGGTGCGATGGGAACGATGATTCAGCAATACAAGCTGACCGAGGAGCACTATCGCGGCGTAGCCGCACATGGTGGCAATACCGAGCCTCGTCAGAGTTTCGCCGACCACCCGCTCGACCTCAAAGGTAACAATGATCTGCTGTTGCTGACGCAGCCGCACATCATTCGCGGCATCCACGCAGAATACCTGGCAGCGGGAGCGGATATCCTTGAGACCAATACTTTCAACGCCAACTCCGTGTCGATGGCGGATTACCAGATGGAGCATCTGGTATATGAGTTAAACGTGGCTGGAGCAAAGCTGGCACGTGATATGTGTGACGAATACGAAAATCGGGTGCCGGACAAGCCGCGCTTTGTGGCGGGTGTGTTGGGGCCCACTACGCGTACCGCATCCATCTCACCGGACGTAAACGATCCCGGTTTCCGCAACATCAATTTCGATCAGCTGGTGGAAGGCTATACCGAAGCCATACGCGGCTTGCTGGATGGCGGAGCGGATCTGCTGATGGTCGAAACCATTTTCGATACGCTGAATGCCAAGGCCGCCCTGTTCGCCATCGAGCAGTATTTCGATCTGCATAACGTGCGCGTTCCGATCATGATTTCCGGCACCATCACCGATGCTTCCGGGCGCACCTTGTCGGGTCAAACGACTGAAGCATTCTGGAATTCGCTGTCACATACCAAACCTTTATCCATAGGCCTGAATTGTGCGCTGGGAGCGGAACTGATGCGCCCATACGTCGAGGAATTGTCACGCGTCGCCACCACTTATTTAAGTGCCCATCCCAATGCCGGTTTGCCCAATCCCCTGTCAGAAACCGGTTACGACGAATCGCCGGAACATACCGCCATGCTGGTTAAGGAATTTGCCACCAGCGGCTTTCTCAACATCGCGGGCGGCTGCTGCGGTACCACGCCAGCGCACATCAAGGCGATTGCAGAGGCATTGAAAGATGTCCCTCCGCGCCGCATTCCAGAGCTTGAAAAGAAGTGTCGGCTGTCCGGTCTGGAGCCATTCAACATCGGCGATGATTCCTTGTTCGTGAACGTCGGGGAGCGCACCAACGTTACCGGTTCCAAGATGTTTGCACGCCTCGTCCTCGCTGGCGATTACCCGACAGCCGTCAACGTGGCGCGGCAGCAAGTGGAAAATGGCGCACAGGTTATCGACATCAACATGGACGAAGCGATGCTGGATTCGCAGTTTGCCATGACGAAATACCTCAACCTGATCGCATCGGAGCCGGATATTTCGCGTGTGCCGCTGATGATTGATTCGTCCAAGTGGTCGGTGATCGAAGCGGGGCTGAAATGCGTACAGGGTAAGGCCATCGTCAACTCGATCAGCATGAAAGAGGGCGAAGCCGAGTTCATCAAATATGCCAAGCTGGTACGCCGCTATGGTGCAGCGGCAGTCGTGATGGCATTTGACGAACAGGGACAAGCCGATACGCAACAGCGCAAAATCGAAATTTGCCAGCGCAGCTATGACATTCTGGTGAATCAGGTCGGCTTTCCGCCGGAAGATATTATTTTCGACCCGAATATTTTCGCTATCGCCACGGGCATAGAAGAACACAACAACTATGCAGTGGACTTCATTGATGCCACGCGCTGGATTAGGAAAAATCTGCCTTACGCAAAGATTAGCGGCGGCGTGTCCAATGTATCGTTCTCATTCCGTGGTAACGACGCGATGCGCGAGGCTATCCATACCGTGTTTCTCTTTCACGCGGTGCAAGCGGGTATGAATATGGGGATCGTCAATGCCGGTCAACTCGGCGTATATGATGAAATTCCTAGAGATTTGCGCGAGGCGGTGGAAGACGTCGTACTGAATCGCCGTCCCGATGCGGGTGAACGGCTGGTAGTGGTGGCAGAAAATGTGACAGGCGGCGCCAAGGTTCAAGTGGAAGATCTGGCATGGCGACAGGGCACAGTGCAGGAACGCCTGACCCACGCGCTGGTGCGTGGCATTAACACCTATGTCGTGGAAGATACCGAGGAAGCGCGGTTACAGGCGACTTATCCGGTCGAGGTGATCGAAGGTGCACTGATGACTGGCATGAACGTGGTCGGTGATCTGTTCGGTGCGGGCAAAATGTTTTTGCCACAAGTGGTGAAATCCGCGCGCGTAATGAAGCAGGCCGTGGCCCATTTGGTGCCCTACATAGAAGCGGAAAAGGCGCGCTCAGGCGACAACAAGCCCAAAGGCAAGATCGTCATCGCCACGGTCAAGGGTGATGTGCATGACATCGGCAAAAACATCGTCACGGTGGTGCTGCAGTGCAACAATTTCGAAGTTATTAACATGGGCGTGATGGTGCCATGCCAGAAAATTTTGGACACAGCGCGCGAGCACAACGCCGATATGATTGGCCTGTCCGGATTGATTACGCCCTCGCTGGAAGAGATGGCGTATGTGGCCAAGGAGATGCAGCGCCAAGGATTCACCATCCCGTTGCTGATCGGCGGCGCGACCACTTCACGCGTGCATACGGCGGTGAAAATCGAGCCTAACTATACCAGCGGCGTCACCGTTTATGTGACGGACGCATCGCGTGCGGTGGGGGTGTGCAACAATCTGTTGAGCAGCACTTTGCACGACAGTTATGTGGCTGGCATAAAGGCCGACTATGCGAAGACGCGCGAACTGCATGCCAACAAAAAACCTCAAGGTGCACGTTACAAACTAGCAGATGCGCGCGCGCATGGCCTGAAAACAGATTGGGCCAACTATACGCCGCCCAAACCCAGCTTTATCGGTGTGCAGGCCCTCAGCGACTACTCGCTGGCTGAGATCAGCCCCTTCCCCCTGCGGCCAGTCGGCGGGAGATGGGTGCGACACATCAACATGACGGGGCGGCGGCCCGATGGGGTCGCCCTTTAGCTTGTCGCGTAAAACGATGGTCGTCCGGCGGC
>JANMWF010000066.1:0-17009 GCA_031393845.1 Nitrosomonadales bacterium
GCCAGATTCATCCAAGCCAGCCCCACCTTACCGGAGCGCTCATGCAGCGCCAGCAACAGGCTGTCTTTTTTTTCGTCCAACAATGCGGAATCGGTGAGTGTGCCGGGGGTAACGATACGCATCACCTTGCGCTCCACCGGCCCCTTGCTGGTGGCGGGATCGCCGATCTGTTCGCATATGGCGATCGATTCCCCCAGCTTTACCAGCCGCGCCAAATATTGTTCGGCGGCATGGTAAGGCACGCCCGCCATTTTGATCGGCTGGCCATTGGATGCGCCGCGCTGAGTGAGCGTAATGTCGAGTAGCTTGGCAGCGCGAACTGCATCCTCATGGAATAGCTCGTAAAAATCTCCCATGCGGTAGAAAAGCAGCATGTCGGGATGCTCTGCCTTGATGCGCATGTATTGCTGCATCATGGGGGTGTGCTTCGAGCCATCTACGCTGCCAGGCAGCGAGTTATCAGATTGTTTTTTTTCTATTTTCATTCAATTATTTATCTACTTTTTGCAGTCCCGCTGTTCCTTCACATGTTTTAGCAAAGACCCTTCTTGCAAGGATTACATCTTATGAGACAGCAGCCACAAACTCTCGGCTAGGCTTCGGGGTGAAGGTTGGGCGCAAGAAAATTTACATCATCCGACGCAAGGTTTATGGCAAATCGATCACGCCCACAATTGGCAATTTCACCAATTTCAAATGATATCAAGAACGCGCTATAAAAGGCTGGATACGGGCTGAAAACCTCCACAATTACTGCCTCGTGAACTTCGTCGAGGTCATAGGTGGCTTGTCTAGGACTGCCTCGTATTTATACCAAGTTGGAACATGATGGGTATTGTAGTCAACGACAATACAATAAGGGAAGTATGATCAGAAGGAGGTGTGGCTCAGATGCGCATACTCACAATCTTCAATAAATCACGGTATTTTATCAGCCTCATTCTCCTGATGTAATCTTCCTTTCTCGAACTTTTTCCCATGCGTCGTCCGGCATAGGACGCGGTTCGAACCAGATGGGAAGCGTCTGCGGACTGCAAGAAATAAAACTTTTATTACAGTTAGCAATGTGACGGCGATTGAGCTCAGTAACCACTTTCTCCTGAACATCAATGTAGCCTTGCCATTGGGAATTGTGGGTGATGATTAAGCACTGACTGGGCGAGATGGGAAGTGTAACTTCGATTGTGCGGGAGCCAAGTCCAGGGCTTCGGTAAATTGGCTGAAATTTGTAGCCCTCAGGATCAAACCATGTGCAGGGACAGTCAGATGTAACAAAGCCGATCGGATCGGCAGTGCAAAGCACCGCCACATGCATGCGCTGGAAAATAGGTATCACGGATTTCACGACAATTCCGATCATTTGTTGGATCGGATGCTTTTCGAAGATGCGAACATCGTCGAGCGTCATGCCTTTGCTTGATCCTGAGTTCGAGTTTCCCATGCGTTCCATCGCCGCCTTTTTTTCCGGCGATGCGTTCTCATAGGCGGCTTGCATCTCTTCCATGCGCTTTCGATGGCCACCCCATTGCTGGCGGTGATGGTCACGATTCGCGACTGTCCTGAATTGTGCTGTGGCGACGAATGCGAGTAAACAGTCTATTTGCTCGGCGTTAGGCCATTCGTGCCGCTTGAATTTAGTGTTGCGAATACGTGTGAACTTGTCTTCAAGCTCTGAAAAGTTATGTTCAAAATGCAGGTCGCGCTCGCCATCTGCGCGCTCGATCGTGTAGATGTCGGTCTCGGTGAAAAGATTGGCTGGCGCCTTACGCCGAGGGTTGGCTCCGTCGCGGTCAAACATCCAGACATAAGGCTTCATGGTCGAGCTTGCCGGTGCAGAAGGATCGTGCCATACCTTGGCGTAGCTCTGGGGTACGAAATGCTGCTTCTTATGCGTATGCGTCTTGCCTGACTTTGACATGGACCGTTATTCTTAAATTTTGTTGCGTTGGGAGCTCATCTGAATCATTTTTTTGTTATCGGGCTGGTTGATTACGGTAGAGCATACCATTTAGAATTAAAGAGACTAGGCTTGGGCCAGGCTCGCATTGTTTGCCAGGAGCACTGGAATCTCACAGACTGCCCCCGTTTTTCAGACTACTACGCCATGCAACACCCAACATCGGCATCAACCGATGGTCAGCTTGACCGGCTTGCCGACGCGATTGAGCATTTCCACCAGCGTGTCGATAGTGAACTTGGCCGTTTTCTGGTTCACCACATCAGACACGCGCGGGCGCGAGACCATTAGAATCTCGGCGGCCTCGGCCTGCTTCAAGTGATGTTCCACAATCCAGATAGACAGCTCTTCCATCAGTTGCTGTTTCAACAGCCGCGTGTCATTAATCTGCTTGCGAGACGCAGCCTGCAGGCGTTTGGCCTCGTCCGGCGCAAAACCCAGTTCCAAGAAGAGGTTCGCGCCTGGCTTTGTCACATGGCGGATTTCGGTGTCAATCGTCATTTCTTTGACTTTCTCAAGTTGGACACAGCGCGGTAACGCGCCTCGGCAATAGCTTTGTCCTGCTTGCTGGTTACCTGGGTCTTCTTCTGGAAGCAAGGCAGGACGTAGATGGCTTCCTCGAACTTGGCGATATACATCACACGGTAGGCGCCGCTCGCATCCTTGACGCGAATCTCTTTCGTGCCAGCACCCACATCTTCGAACGGCTTCCAGTCGGTCGGATCAAGCCCGGCCTGGACCTTGCTCAATTGGAAGCCTGCTTCCTTTCTTGGATCTTGCGGAAATGCCAGCAGATCGTCGTAGGCAGACCCCACCCAACGGATCTCTTTTTCATCGTCCATAAAATTCAAATGTATAAAATATTATACGCGTATGCGGTACAAGTCAAGATGCTTTATGAAGAGAATCATCGGGTCGTCACCTCACTCCAGCAAGATTGATCCAAGCGCTGGGTAAAGGCTATTCGATTATCTAAGCCTTATTGCGGTAATGTTGTTCCTTGGGAAGCTCCCATTGGTTTTGTCTCGATTTTTTATTATTGCTAGCGTCAGTCAGACTAACTACTTGGTATATCCACATGTTCTGGGCGAAATCCGATTCCAATCAATCTGGCAGGAATCCGACGCAGGAATGGGAACCGTGCCAAGAGTCGGATAAAAAATGGTGGCGAGAGCTGACCCTTACCATGCAATACGCGGCTAATAACGCGGTTTTGGATGGCGAGTTGCATTCTTTGCGTCATATGTGTCGGCCACTCGCGTCGTTGCTGGACTCGGCGCAGATCTTCGGTGGTTAATTTGTTCGCACGTAGCGGTGCAGCCAACAAATTCGCTGCGGCGATTGCATCCTGGATCGCAAGATTGATACCTACACCACCGACCGGCGACATTGCGTGCGCTGCATCACCGAGACAAAGAAGGCCCGGGCGATACCACTGACGCAATCGATCGACCTGAACCGTGAGCAATTTTATCTCTTCCCAATCTTGGAGTTCGTCGACACGGTCGGCCATAAATGGTGCAAGCTGCACGAGGTCGCTGCGGAACGCGGATAGCCCTCGCTCTCGAATCTGCGCATGTGAGCCTTTCGGGATTACAAAGCCGCACTGCCAGTAATCGCCTCGGCTCAGCATGATGAATATCCGACCGGCATCGAAACGGCCGACAGGATATTCTGAATCGTCAGGCCGCCGTGAGAGTCGGAACCATAACACGTCCATGGGTGCGCCTAAATCCTCAACCTGCAAGCCAGCCTGTGCACGGACAACTGAATGTCGACCATCTGCTCCCACGACCAGGCTCGCGCGCACCGTTAATGGTCCGTCCGGACTCATCACCTGAACGCCAGCGACATGCCCCGCTTCTTCAATGAGCCCAGTCACTTCAGAGTGCATCCGCAAGCTGAATGTTGGATAGCGAGCTGCGCGATCGGCGAGGAAATTCAGGAAATCCCACTGCGGCATAAAAGCGATAAAACGACACTGGGTTTTCAGATGGGTGAAATCCGCTATCGTCAGCTTCAAATTACCAAACTGGCCATTGATCTGCGGCGCTTCTTGGTGTGGCAATTTCAATAGGTCTTTGAGTAATCCCAGTTCATGCATGACTTCCAGCGTCGAGGGATGAATCGTGTCTCCCCGGAAGTCCCTCAGAAAGTCCGCATGCTTTTCTAAAACCAGTACCTCAACGCCCGCACGAGCCAATAGCAGACCCAGCATCATGCCCGCCGGGCCACCCCCCGCAATGCAACATTGTACTGTTACCGTATTCATATCCATCCTTACGAGTAAAGGGAAACATGAAGCAACGAAAGGCTACACTGCAAGACAGAACTTCACAAAAGCAGAAGATAAATTTACGCTCAATTTATTTATAAAATGCGCTCGAATGCACAGCACGAAGACAGTTTTGCATGAGTTCTGATGTATTCATCGCCCGGCTTTGCGTTCCGCTTTCCTTATATTTTCCAGGGCAGCCACGATGCCATGGCGAGGTGCCGCGATATTCATGCGCATGAATCCGCTACCGCCCTCGCCAAAAAGAATGCCGGGGCTCATGCCTACGCCGGCTTCATGCACGAAGAAATGCTTGAGTTGCGCGTCGCTCATCCCTAGTGCCCGGCAATCAAGCCATAGCAGGTAGGTGCCTTCTGGTTTGATAAGCCGGATTTCCGGGAGATGGGCGGCCAGATAATTCTCGACGTAATCTCGCGTATCCCGCAGATAGGCCAGTAACTCATCCAGCCATGTCTCGCCTTCCCGGTAAGCGGCTTCGAAAGCGACGATACTAAAAGGATTGGATGCGCTGATGTGCATCCTGTTAAATATCTGGGTGATAGCCGCACGATGCTTAGGGTCCGGCACAATGAGTGAGGAAAGATTCAGTCCAGGGATGTTGAATGTTTTGCTGGGTGCAACGGCAGTGAGGACGTAGGCCGGGTTCTCTGCCAGCGTCGCGAGCGTGGTGTGTTTATTTTCTGGGTAGATCAAATCTGCGTGGATTTCGTCGGAAAATATGAGCAGATCGTATTTTTTTGCGATTCGCAGGAGGTGCTTCAATTCCGGCTTACGCCATACCCTCCCAACCGGATTGTGCGGTGAGCATAGCAACAGCAGTCGTGCCTTAGCTGCACAGTGTTCCAGGTGATCGAAATCAATGGCATAGTGGCCGTTCTCCAAGCGTAGCGGGTTTTGCAGCAGCTTTCTACCAGTGTTTGTGACAGCCGAAAAAAATGGAAAATACACTGGTGGCTGTACGATTACTGGTTCACCTGGTTCGGCAAAAGCCATGATAGCGGCGTGCAGCGAGGGCACTACGCCGGGGCACATCATGATCCACTCGCGCTGCACCTCCCAGCCGTGGCGGCGCCTAAGCCAATCTATTAGCGATTCGTACAAGCTATCCGGATACTGGGTGTAGCCATATACGGGATGGGCGGCGCGCTCGGCGAGGGCACGGGTCACGGCTGGCGGGGCGGCAAAATCCATATCGGCGATCCACAACGGGATGACTTCGCCTGTGCCAAACATGTTTTTCCGCCCGTCATATTTTACACTGGCGGTACCGGCACGATTGATGTCGCGGTCAAAACTGCTACTCAAGTAATTTCTCCTAAACCGTTGCTTCTGACAGCGTATGAAAGTGAATTCTATTGTATCGAACGGTACAATATTCCACACTGCTTATTCTATGAAAAAGGAAGCCATGGATAACACTAACGATACACGCTGCATTGTGCCGACCATCGCAGAATTGATCCTGCTGTTTGTCACATTTTTCCTTACGGGCTGCGCCACGGTGGAAACCCGTCCGGCGGCACCTACAGGCGACATTTTGGCTACCTGCCGAATGCTGTACCAGGAAGTCGATGCGGCCATCGAACGTGCGGGAGGTCGTGACTACGGTTCATCCCCGGTTCAAGATTTTCCCTACTTACGCACAACACGCCTGCTCGCTTCGTTCCGCGACGAATTGACCGCACAGAAACATTGGACAGCATGGACTACGCACATGGCAGATTTGGATGCTGCGTCGCGTGCGCTGGAGTTACGTAATCTGCCCACGTCGGTAGGGGGGCGACGCAATGACACCTTAGCTGAAGAACTCAACCGCTGCCGTGAACGTCTGCTTGCCGCCGATCTCGTGCAACCGGAGCGCCGCGCTATGTTGCGCGATGCCGCACGCGTTCCAGATGATTATGTCACCTGGTGGCAGGTGCTCGGCCTCTATCCACTCACTGCGCCGTTCGTTTCTACCAAAATATCGGCTTGGCATATCGAGACACACAACAGCTTCGCCACACCGTTGGCAGCACTGCCAGTGGCGGGTGAACTGGTACGCTGGGCGCCATCGCCCGGTGCGCTGCTCGCTGCTACACAGGTGGGCGAAATTCTGCATCACTCACTAGATCCACTCGGCATCCCCATGCCGACGGGCACCGACCTCGACCAGCTCTTCGACACCTTTGCCCCGGTATGGGAGGTGGATGTAATGGATAACAATGATCGTATTGGAATGGCACGCTGGGATAACGGGCCGGTGGTGCAGGTGACGCGCCCGACGTTGTATCGCAAGGTCTCTCACACCCGTTTCGGCGATCAAGTGCTGTTGCAACTCAATTATATAGTCTGGTTTCCAGCCCGCCCCGGCAACGATATTTATGCCGGGCAGTTAGACGGCCTTAACTGGCGAGTAACTTTAGGCCTGGACGGCGAGCCATGGCTGTATGACGTTATCCATAACTGCGGTTGCTACCACGAATTCTTCCCGAGTCATCACCTGCGTTTGCGCGACAACCTTCCCACTTCCTATTTTGAACCGCCACTGCTACCGCAACCTGCACCTGAACAACAGCCGCTGGTGCTGCGAATCGCTCCCCGCACTCACTTTATTCAGCGAATCTATCACGACGAATCACCACCCGAATTACTGTCTGCGGTACAACCGATGGCCTGGGAGGAATACGATGTATTGCGTTCCCTGCCCACTGCTGACGGTTACCACAGCCTGTTCGGCATACATGGTTTAATCGCCGGCACGGAGCGCCCTGAGCGTTTTCTTTTGTGGCCAATGGGTATTCGCTCGCCGGGCGCGATGCGGCAGTGGGGACGCCACGCCACCGCTTTTGTCGGTCGCCGTCACTTTGACGATGCTTTTCTCATCGAATCGCTATTTATGAGGGTGCCATGAAAAATTGCTTTGCTGGGTCGTAGTTTGTTTGCCACTGCTGTCGCGGGCGGCAGGTGATCGGGTTGAAGTCGCCTGTTTTTCACAGGGCAATCTGAACGGGTGATAGCCCGAAGTGCTTGCCGACGAGTGCATCCGTGCAGGATTTGTTGCAATCGGTTCGGATGTTGAGAACGATAATGTGAGTACACGGTCAAATCTTTCAAACTTCTAAAAGGAATTTCCATGAAACGACGAACCCTACTACAAAGTCTTGCCATGCTAGCCGCGTTTCCGTTGATTTCGGCTTGTTCGCGCGACAGGGCGGCTGCAAATTCCATCAATGCAATCACGATTACACCTCTGAATAAACCGCAGGAGACGTGGCGACCATTGGTTTCCACTGATGCTTACAAGGTGCTGTTTGAAGAGGATACCGAACGGCAAAATAGTAGTGAGCTTAATCTTGAGCATCGTGACGGCCTCTATATTTGTGCCGCTTGTTACTTGCCTTTGTTCGAAAGTGCGCATAAATTTGAAAGCGGTACGGGCTGGCCCAGCTTTACCCAGCCCATTGCGGGACATGTGGGAACAAAACGTGATTTCAAAATGATTCTACCCCGCACCGAATACCACTGCGCACGCTGCGGTGGCCACCAAGGCCATGTATTTAACGATGGCCCACCGCCACGTAAAGAGCGCTGGTGCAATAACGGTGTAGCGTTGCGATTTATCCCGAAGGACGAACCCTTGCCAGCGCTCAGGAGCTGATTATGACAATATTGAATCCATCATTTTTTGATAAAAAAGCTCGCAGTGCGCTTAGCATTGCCTTGCTGATACTTGCCGTATTTGCTGCCTGTGGGCAGTCAAGAGCACAGAATACGCCCGTAATCCCCAACGAACGGACTGAACCCGTGGTAGGCGTTGCCACCTTTGCTGGCGGCTGCTTCTGGTGCACCGAAGCAGATTTCGACAAAATACCGGGCGTGATATCCACTACATCGGGTTATATCGGCGGCACAGTGATCAATCCGACATACGAACAAGTATCTGCCGGTAAGACTGGGCATGTTGAAGCGGTGCAAGTTCGCTTTGAGCCTACCAAGACCAATTTCGCCAAACTGCTTGCCGCATACTGGCCGACGATAGATCCGCTGACGCCTAATCGCCAATTTTGCGATAGTGGTACGCAGTACCGCAGCGTAATTTTTTATCACAATGTGGATCAACGACAGCAAGCTGAAGCATCCATGGCCGCGCTGGTATCTTCTGGTCGTTTTACCCAACCAATTGTGACTGAATTGTTGCCCGCTACAATATTCTATCCAGCGGAGGAATATCACCAAGATTTTCACACCAAGAACCCGATTCGTTACAAATATTATCGTTACACATGTGGTCGCGATGCTCGTCTGAAGCAGATATGGGGCAGCAAGAACTGATGATTGTTCACTACATTCGAACGGCTACGATAAGAAAGGATTTGCCCACGTGGCATTAATGTAAATTGAACGTAAATCGATATACCCCGTTTCGTTTCAATAAATAATACCTAGTCCAAGCAATATGATTTGTTTGAACTTTTAACCATTACATAAGGAAAAATTTCATGAGACGTTTGTCAATTCGCAACCTCCATATAAGCCTTGTTGCGGGAACCATTGCAACTATCATGACTATGCAAACGGCAGCTGTTGCTGCGCAACAGTCGGCAATGGATGCAACGATGATCGAAAGATCCAAAATTCTTACCCAGCCGGGTGTTTTTGGCGTATTTACGATGTTTAAACTGAGGCCAGAATGGAACAAGGTCCCTGCAACTGAGCGAATGGATAGCGCTGCTGAAGTAGCAAAATTGATCGAAAAGCACAAAGACAATGTGCTGGTGGACCTTTATCTGACCCGCGGCCTGGAAACCAACTCCGATTTTTTCTTCCGCATAAATGCTTATGACCTCGCTAAGGCGCAGACATTCATGCGTGAGTTTCGGTCGACAACCATAGGTAAAAACGCTGACATTTCCGATACGCTGGTAGGCGTGACGAAGCCCTTGAACTACATCACGAAAAACAAGTCACCTGAACTTAATGCCGGCCTCAGTTCAGCAACGTATATCGGCGACGTGCCTCGTTACGTTATCGTTATCCCGGTGAAGAAAAGTGCAGAGTGGTGGAATTTATCTTTTGAGCAACGCCTAAAGGAGATGGAGACCCATACCCTGCCAACACTAGCGTATCTGGTCAACGTTAAGCGCAAGCTCTATCACGCTACAGGTCTGGACGATATCGATTTCATAACCTACTTTGAGACCAACGATTTAATTGCCTTCAACAACTTATTAATCGCCCTCGCCTCAATACCGGAGAATAAATACCACGTGCGCTGGGGCAATCCGACCACACTGGGTACCATTCTCAGCCCGGAAAATGTTATCAAGGCTCTTTCTGAATAGTTTTCTCAAATCCTTAAGCGGATTCAAGAACCATCACCAATGTACTCGGCAATGTCCTGCTTAGCCTGCGTTCAGGCGCCGTAGCGGCATGGTAAGAAGCAAAAGATATTTTCGAAAACAGACGCTTGGGATTAGAGTTCCGCCAATAACCTTAGATGTTCTTGGTAAAGGCAAGCCATGGGGGGCGATGGACAAACTAAAAGATAGGTATCACGAGAAAATAGCATAACTCTTTGTCGCAATTACACAAACAATAAAGGCTTGCCGGATTTAAATCCGGCAAGCCTTTATTTAATTTGGTGGCCCGGGGCGGAATCGAACCACCGACACGAGGATCTTCAATCCACTGCTCTACCAACTGAGCTACCAGGCCTACGAGAAGGTGCGCATTATAACGACAAAACGCGATTTAAGAAACCTCAGAATTGAGATAACATCAAATAGGGCGCACCACGTAGCAATGCCAACTTTACTGTTTGCAGATTCCAAAAACAAACCCTGCACAAGGCAGGGTTTGTCAGATTCAGCGGCAAATGAATCGCAGCAATTACATCATGCCACCCATACCGCCCATACCGCCCATACCACCACCACCGCCACCTAAATCAGCGGCAGGCTTGTCTTCATGTAACTCAGCCACCATACATCCAGTAGTCAGCATCAAGCCAGCGATAGAAGCTGCATTTTGCAATGCGATGCGGGTAACCTTGGTAGGGTCAACCACGCCCATTGCCAGCATGTCGCCATACTGTCCAGTCGCAGCGTTGTAGCCATAGTTGCCTTTGCCTTCCAGCACCTTGTTGACCACCACCGAAGGCTCGTCGCCGGCGTTATCCACGATGCAACGTAGTGGAGATTCCATGGCGCGCAACACAATGGTAATGCCTGCGTCCTGGTCATGGTTGTCACCCTTCAAGGCTGCTACTACTGCCTTGGCACGCAACAATGCGACGCCGCCGCCGGGAACAATTCCTTCTTCCACTGCGGCACGGGTTGCATGCAGCGCATCTTCCACGCGTGCTTTTTTCTCTTTCATTTCAACTTCAGTTGCAGCGCCAACTTTAATCACTGCCACGCCGCCAGCCAGCTTTGCTTTACGCTCTACCAGTTTTTCTTTGTCATAATCGCTGGTTGCCTCCTCGAACTGTTTGGAGATTTGAGCAATACGGCCCTGGATCGCTTCTTCATTGCCTGCGCCATCAATAAGGATGGTGTTTTCTTTGTTCACTTCTATGCGTTTGGCCTGACCCAAATCCGCCAGAGTAGCCTTTTCAAGCGACAAGCCGACTTCTTCGGCAATCACTGTACCGCCAGTCAGAATAGCAATGTCTTCCAGCATGGACTGACGCCTGCTTCCAAAGCCCGGAGCCTTAACCGCAACTGTCTTCAGAATTCCACGGATGTTGTTCACTACTAGAGTAGCCAGCGCTTCGCCATCTACATCTTCAGCAATAATTAACATTGGACGACCTGCCTTGGCAACTTGCTCCAGCAACGGCAACAGATCACGAATGTTGGAGATTTTTTTGTCGTGTAACAGAATGTAGGGGTTTTCCATCACTACATTTTGCTTCTCTTGGTCGTTAATGAAATATGGCGACAGATAGCCACGATCAAACTGCATACCCTCGACCAATTCCAGTTCGTTATCGAGCGATTTGCCATCCTCAACGGTGATTACCCCTTCTTTACCTACCTTATCCATCGCGTCAGAAATAATCTTGCCGATATTGGCATCAGAGTTGGCAGAAATTGAGCCAACTTGAGCGATTTCGGTAGAGGTAGTGCATGGCTTGGACAGCTTCTTCAATTCAGCTGCAACAGCAAGAACTGCCTTGTCGATGCCGCGCTTCAGATCCATCGGGTTCATACCAGCGGCAACAAATTTCATGCCTTCCTGTACGATGGACTGAGCCAGTACGGTTGCAGTAGTCGTGCCGTCACCCGCTACGTCGGAGGTTTTAGAAGCCACTTCTTTGACCATTTGCGCGCCCATGTTCTCGAACTTATCCTTCAGTTCGATTTCCTTGGCTACAGACACACCATCCTTGGTAATTGTGGGCGCGCCATAAGAGCGCTCCAACACTACGTTACGACCTTTCGGGCCAAGAGTTACTTTGACCGCGTTGGCTAAAATGTTAACACCTGCAACCATTTTACTGCGTGCACTATCATGGAATTTCACGTCTTTTGCTGCCATGTTTCTTTCTCCTAAAGTTATTTGGTTTCGTCACTTCGGTCATTACCGAAGGTCACCTCTTCCTGCCGAAGGGCAGGAAAGACCGTATATCTGGAATTAAGTTTCGATAACGCCGATAATTTGTTCTTCGTGCATCGTTATGTATTCTTGGCCCTCAATTTTAAAAGTCTGAGAGGCGTGTCTGCCAAACAAAACCTTATCGCCAACTTTTACAGTCATTGGGATTAGTTTTCCGTCATCACTGTGTTTGCCAGGACCTACTGCAACAACTACGCCTTGATCAGGCTTTTCGGTAGCGGCATCAGGAATCACAATTCCTGACGCAGTCTTGCGTTCTTCTTCCATGCGCTTGATAACGACACGATCATGCAAAGGACGGACCAACATGTTTTATTCTCCTTAAACAAACAATTAACAAAATAACGACATCTCTAGTTAGCACTCGATGCCAGAGAGTGCTAATAATAAGGGCGGAACGCACTTATTTCAAGAGCAGAATGAAAATTTCTTTAATAAAGGTTACGAAGGAAGGTCACGGTTAACTTGAAGTGCAACATCAAACATTGAATTTTATGACTGCGGGAGATGCAAAATAAATATCAGCCTTTAGTTTCAAACCGATGAGTTTATGCGGCACAGGCGCCGAGCCGTTGTTGAACATCATCTCTCAGCATTTGCGTTTTGGAGATGGAGTAGTAATACGGTTGTAGCAGCGTTGCTTACTCAGCTTGCCGGGTACCAAGATTGCCGAGGCAAGCGTGCGACCTCATTTCGGCCAGCGCCATCATGGCCGCTGTTGAATCTGTGCCATTTTTACTATGCTAAGCGCTCGGGCTAGACGCTTCGGGTGGGGTTCTGGTTTTCAAACTGTCGACTGCGTGAACGGGGGCCGCGTCTCCCTTCATCAAATGAGCGATCGCACTGTATACCATCCGCTGACTCTCAAGCATATTTTTGCCGACGAACGCAGGCGACGTCACGTTAATGCTGAAGTGTCCGCCGCCGCCGCTCACCTCGGCTTGTGAACTCGGGATTTGCCGTTCGATCGCCTCTTGTAGCGCGTCAATGACGGAGCCTTGAAAATCAGTAGTGTGGCAAGACATGGTTATATCCTTAAAAAATGTGTAAGTTGTATTGAAGGTGTTGAAATATCGAATGGTCAAACGCCGTCAGCCCGGATCGCAGAGGCGAAAGACATTCTAGTTCCAGTAGATATGTTCAAAGTCTTGTGAGCGACGTCAGTGTCTTTGGCGAAGGTGCTAATGGATTTATCCGCGCGCGTATAACGCTTCCAGTAACTCCACTTCAAACACCAGTGTCGCATTCGGCGGAATGGTGCGCCCTGCACCACGCGCGCCATAGCCCAGTGATGCTGGAATAGTTAGTTTGCGCACGCCACCGACCTGCATGCCCTGCACGCCTTCATCCCAGCCAGGTATTACTTCTCTCGCGCCGAGAGTGAATTGGAAAGGATCATTTCTATCTTTGCTGGAATCGAATTTTGTGCCATCAGTAAGCCAGCCGGTGTAATGTACGGTAACGGTGTGCCCGCCTTGGGCGGTACCTCCGGTGCCAATGGTAATGTCTTCATATTGAAGTCCGGATGGGGTGGTGGTTGTAGTCATTTCTGTCCTTGTGAGTTGGTTTAGATTTTGTCATTTCCGCTATTTTTGGAATGACGGTTATTATTGCTTTTCTGCACGTTCTGCTGCTTGTATGGTATTCGCCATCAGCATGGTGATCGTCATTGGACCGACGCCGCCGGGCACAGGGGTAATGTAGCCTGCCACTTCTTTTGCACTTTCAAAATCAACGTCGCCCACTAACTTTCCATTGGGCAGACGGTTTATGCCGACGTCAATCACGACCGCACCGGGCTTGATCATATCGCCGGTAATCATCTGGGGCTTGCCGGTAGCGACCACAAGAATGTCGGCATCCCGTGTGTGCTTGTCAAGATTTACTGTCTTGGAGGTGCAGATGGTAACGGTGGCACTTTTGTGCAGCAGCATGAGCGCCATTGGTTTGCCGACGATGTTGCTACGGCCAATTACCACGGCGTGTTTGCCTTCAATTTCGATGCCCATTTTTTCCAACAATTTCATTGTACCAGATGGTGTGCAGGGCGGAAATAAGGTGGTGCCGGTAACTAATGCGCCAACATTCATCGGATGGAACCCATCTACGTCTTTGTTCGGGCTGATGGCTTTCAGTACCTTGTTGCTGTCGATGTGACTGGGCAAGGGTAGCTGTATCAGCAGACCATGGATTGCCGGGTTAACATTCAGTTCAGCAATCTTCGCTAGCAGTGTTGTTTCTTGCGTGTCGGCGGGCAGGGCGATATGTTCGGAATGGAGCCCGATTTCGGCGCACGCTTTTACCTTGTTGCCAACATACACCTTTGAGGCAGGGTCTTCACCTACGATGATGACTGCCAAGCCTGGCGTAATGCCATGCGCCTTTAGCGCATCCACACGTACCTTCCACTCGGCGCGTAATTCCTGAGCGATGGCCTTGCCGTCAATGATGCGAGCTGTCATTTTTTTATTCCTTAAGATTAGAACGAGTGTCTTTTTGATGCGTTTGATGGTTGGTAACCTTGGTTATGATTTTGAAAAAGAGTCCTGAATCTGACCAACTTGAATTTATGATGTGGTTTTTTTTGCACTGAAAGACGCGAATTGTAACATTCAGTGAATAGAAAATAAGGGCGAGGAAAAAAGAGGTTTAGTAGTAGCCTACTGAACTGGATTCATAACAATGGTACGATCATTAGCGCCACAATGTTCATGATTTTGATTAACGGATTGATGGCAGGGCCAGCGGTATCCTTATAGGGATCGCCGACGGTGTCGCCCGTTATCGCTGCCTTGTGGGCTTCGGAGCCTTTGCCGCCGAAGTTGCCTTTTTCGATATACTTTTTGGCGTTATCCCATGCGCCACCACCATTGGTCATGGAAATTGCCACGAAGATGCCAGTCACGATGGAGCCAACGAGCACGCCGCCCAATGCTTGTGCGCCAAGGGTTAGACCAACGATTATCGGGACAGCGACCGGCAGCAGAGAGGGTACGATCATTTCCTTGATAGCGGCTTTGGTCAACATGTCAACGCAGGTTCCATATTCAGGCTTGCCGGACCCTTCCAAGATGCCGGGAATTTCCTTGAATTGGCGGCGCACTTCTACCACCACAGAACTGGCGGCGCGGCCGACCGCGGCCATGGCCATGGCCGCGAACAAGTAGGGCACCATGCCACCGATAAAAAGACCGATGATTACCATGTGATTAGATAAATCGAAAGTCAATCCCGGGTGATTAGCAGAAAGCGCATGGGTGTAGTCGGCAAACAGCACCAGTGCCGCGAGGCCTGCGGAGCCGATGGCGTAGCCCTTGGTCACGGCCTTGGTGGTATTGCCTACTGCGTCGAGTGAATCGGTGATGTTGCGGATGTTGTCCGGCAGCTTGGCCATTTCGGCAATTCCACCGGCGTTGTCGGTGATCGGGCCAAAGGCATCGATCGCCACGATGATCCCAGCCATAGAGAGCATTGAGGTCGCGGCGATAGCGATACCGTACAAACCGGCCAGTTCGTAGGCGCTCCAGATGGCCATGCACACCGCTAACACTGGCGCAGCGGTAGACTTCATCGATACTCCCAGGCCGGCGATTACGTTGGTGCCGTGGCCAGTGGTGGAGGCTTCAGCAATATGTCTTACCGGGCTGAACTCAGTCGCTGTGTAGTATTCAGTGATCCACACCAGCGCGGCCGTCAGCGCTAACCCAACGAGAGCCGAACCATATAGCGCGTTAACGGAATAAACGCCATTGTCGCCCATTAGCCACTGGGTAATGGGATAGAAGGCGATCAGCACCGACACGGCAGATGCTATCAAGCCGCGGTAGAGCGCGTTCATAATCTTGCCACCTTCCCGAGCTGTTACGAAATAGGTGCCGACGATGGAAGCTATAATCGAGAATCCGCCCAGCGCCAGTGGGTAGATCACCGCGTTTGAGCCGGCATTGGCCATCAGCAAACCACCCAAAAGCATGGTGGCGATGATGGTCACGACATAGGTTTCAAACAGGTCGGCAGCCATGCCAGCGCAATCGCCGACATTGTCGCCGACATTGTCGGCAATCACCGCTGGGTTGCGCGGGTCGTCCTCGGGGATGCCCACTTCGACTTTGCCCACCAAATCTGCGCCTACGTCAGCCCCTTTGGTGAAGATGCCGCCGCCAAGACGGGCAAAGATAGAAATCAGCGAGCCACCGAAAGCCAGGCCGACCAAGGCGTGGGTTGCTTCCATAGGGGTGCTGCCCATCGAAATAGTCAGGAAGGCGTAGTAACCCGCTACACCCAGCAGACCCAAGCCGACTACCAACATGCCAGTGATGGACCCGCCCTTGAAAGCTACGTTCAACGCTGCGTTGAGGCCGGCATGCGCAGCTTGAGCGGTGCGCACGTTGGCGCGCACTGAAACGTTCATACCGATATAGCCGGTTAGACCCGACAGAATCGCGCCGAGGGCGAAGCCTATGGCTGTTTTCCAACCTAGATCCGGTATAAGCAAAATTATCAGAAACAGAGTTACACCGACAATGCCTATCGTGCTGTATTGCCGGTTCAGATAGGCAGAAGCGCCTTCCTGTATTGCAGCAGCGATCTCGCGCATTCGATCGTTGCCGGTTGGTTGAGCTAAAATCCACCTAACAGAAATCGCTCCGTATATGAGCGCCGCCATTGCACATAACAGCGTAAATATCAGGCCACCAGACATAAGTTTCTCCCTTACGTAATTCGTGATAGCTGCCATTTCAGCAGCCGTTGACTCCTCGATAGCAGGAATAACGGGGTGGTAGATTTTGCTTGTTATTGAAACCTTTTCAAATATTGGATATGTTGTGGCTAATGGTTTATGCGGTGTTTAAGCTATACCTTAAACTCGCCAAGTTTCTTGGGTATCGCTACATTCTTGAGCCGAACATACTGGGGCAAGCCGTCTTTGTAAGGGGGGTAATCTTCGCCCTTGATCAGCGGGGCGAGGTATGTACGGCACTTGTCGGTGATACCGAAGCCATCCTTGGTAATAAAGTTGCGCGGCATCATTTTTTCTACATTAGCCACGTTTTTGAGCTGGGCAACGCCAATTTTCCACTTATAGGGCTTGTCAGTGAGACGAACAACGGTAGGCATAACGGCGTTTTCGCCCTTCAAAGCTAATTGCACCGC
>JANMWF010000068.1:0-11087 GCA_031393845.1 Nitrosomonadales bacterium
GTGCCACTAACATAAGTAAGTGTCTGACGATCTCCAGTATTGGCCGTGAGGCGGCTACCACCATCACGACAAACACGAACAAGGGCTCCGTATACTGGCGTGATTCAGCGTAAGCAATTGCTTTCGCTCCACCCGACACTAACGCCATTACAACAATCAGGACGAATGCCCAGAATCCGAAAACTCCCTCAACTTCGCCCAATAGATGAAACAGACCTGCATGTCGAGGATAACGGTGGGCGAAACCTTCAAATAATTTTGCGGCAAATGTATGCAGCAATGCGAAGGCAAAAAGCACTGCCCCAATTGCTTGCATGGTGTCAATTTCCATGTCGACCCCCTTCGTTCATTGTCGATTGTGCTTGCATCATAAAGCACCTGGGCTTGTTATCGGCAATATGAAACGACGATCTTCCAGTCTGTTTGTCGTGTTCAACCAACGCACAATTATTTCGGGTGCGCTTTACATGTTTCCACACGAAAGTCAGGGCGGAAATGATGATGGGAAATATGAAGTGTCGGAAGATCGCATAGTATGTGACTTACTGTCGGGCTTGGTAGTAGCAATTTCGTTTCTGGCGACCGCGTGAATTTCACAACGAGCATCTTTGTAGGGACCATTATCCTGTTCCCATCCATAGCCCGGAGAAATTTGCGCGCAGTACCGTTTGCCATTTAATTTGCTTTTCCATTGGCACCATGAAGCCGGAGCAGCGAAAGCTGAAACACAGCAAAACGAATAAATAACTAGAGCGGCAAATCCCGATTTCATATTAAAAGAGGGAACATCTCATTAACTCCATTATGAATACCGGTACTAGAACTGCAGATCCCGCGCGGTGAAAGGAACAGCTGGCAATTCACCAAGAATCCGGACAAGAACCGAGTTCATAGTATTGGGATCGTTGTCAAAGCCACCGTGGGTATCGCTTTTAGACATTGCTCCAGGTTTGTCTCCCGCCCCGGATATAACGATGCCAGGCAGTCCATCGACTGCACTATTTAAAAGGTTCAGTACCTTTTGATCTTCTTCCAGAAACTTTTGCATGCCGAGCAAGGGTACTTCCCGAGACCCTTCGAAGGCATTGCTGACCAAATAAAGAAGGGATTTTCCATAAGGGCCGACATCATCGTCGAGCTCGCCCACCTTACTCAGGATATACAAGCTGGGCTTGGGACAGGTCTTATCCATAATCTTTGGCAACACAATCTCTTTGAACAGATCTATCCGAATTGCTGGCGCCATGAATTGAAGCGTCTTCCAGGATATGCCCAGACTGGCCAGTTGCGTAATGGCATATGCGGCGAATATGGAGCCGGCGCTGTGGCCAACCACATGGAGCTCCCAATTGCCTTCCGCCTTCTTGCCAAGACTTTCTTTCGCTTCTTTCGCATATTTTGTCAGGAGCTGCATTACGCCTGTCGCATTTTGGGAGGCGGCCGCAGCGTTTTTAACCATTTCTCCCCATAGCTTTCCGCCAGGATTGGCTAAGGTTAGCTCAAGCACACGATCCTTCGCCTCGCGTAGGTGGTCAAGAAATGCACCGCCCGCCCGCTCATCAGCTGCAGCGAACTGATCCTTGAGGATATTTTTGGTGGTATTGAACCAATCGCTCTCCCACATGATATGTAGAGGGTAAATTTCGTTAGCAAGACAAACGTCGCGAAATGCCATGATCCTTTTGGCCACATCCTCTTCGCCATTTAGCCCTCCATGAATATATAACATCACTCGTCGTTTCGCCCAATCCTTGGTTTTGGCCGGAATGGTTTCGAAAAACAATCTTTTCAAGTCTTCTTCGGTGGTCCAGTAGTTACCTTGGTCAGAGAGTTCACCGTTGTTTCCAACATCGATTGCGTATGGCCGAATCTCATTTAGAGGGATAACTTGTCCCGCGCGGAAGGTTCCGCTTGTGACATCTGCCGCGCCCTGAGCCCACAGATCGGCCTTTACAGGCACGCCGAGCTGCGCGACCCAAACGTCGGTGGCATGAATCATGAAGTCTTCGTATGGCAATAAAGCAAACCCATCTTTGCCCCAACCCGCCCCCCAGGAATTCTGGATTATGAAACCTTGAGAGGTGTAGCCGACAAGAGCTATCGCATGTCCACCATCCGCGTTTCCCTTACGCTGGATCACGGGAATTTTAATTTTTTTGGATTTGCTGCCGGCACCTGCGTTGAGTGTTACTGTGGATGGGCCGGGCTGCCCCCATCCGGCATGCACCATTAATGTGGCATACACGATGCCGACTTCATGAATTGCCGCATGCACATGACGAACCTGCCTGAAATCAATTCGATAATAAGCTCCGCCTGGCGTCAGGGTTGCTTCATCGGCACGTTGTTGATCAAAATTGTCCGCACCATGCAGATCGTCAGGCCAACGTTTTTGCGTACATACGCCGTGGCGCTCCCAACCCTTCATCGCGCCTCTCGCCGAGGATCCAGAATAATTTTCTCCTGGCCATTCATCATAGCGACGGGCAAGTTCATAAATCATGCGCGGACTGATGCGACGCTTGAGCTTGCGTTGATGGAGTAAAAAATTGATAACTGCCGCAAGGGCAAAACCCGTACATGCACCTTCTGTGCCCTGATCAAGAATGGCTGGAACAGCGGGAATGTTAACAATCTCGTCGGGTAAGGCATGTAGAGTAGGCAGGTATTCCCAGTCTTTAAGATCAATCTTGTCAGGAAAAGCATCCAGCGTCCTGCCGATTTTTTTCTCTACACTTCTTTCATCCGGCTCTTCACGCCTAGATTCGGATTCCGGCCGAGTGGTTTTTGGGGCAGATTCTTTGGCCACTGATGCTACAGATTGAGGCTTTTTGGTGGCGACACGTTTCTTTACCATGGGTATTCTCCTGTTTATAGAGTCACGCTCTCACTTAAGTGTAATCCCAATCCTCAAGTTGTTAAGACGACAAAATCAGCTTGCAGTGCTTGTTTGTTTACCGTAATAGATAGCGTGAAGCTGGGATGACTTTCTATTAGCATAATAGATTGACAGCTATAAAAATGAGAATAAGCAATTTCCTTATTTTCGTTTGTAAAACCTCACCAAGAGTCTCAATAATTAGCCCTGCCCTAAAAGATGGCACGCAAAAATTTTTTGTATGGTTAACCAAAAAGTTTTTCGTCGGCAAACAACTGCTGCACCGTTTCGCGTTCTCGAATAAGTTGCATGACTTCACCAGCCACCATCACTTCGGCTGCACGTGGGCGCGTGTTGTAGTTTGAACTCATGCTCATACCATAGGCGCCAGCCGACATCACTGCAACCAGATCACCCTGCGAGATAGCCAATTTACGGGCATTTCCAAGGAAGTCGCCGGTTTCACATACCGGTCCCACCACTTCATATTGTTGCACTGGCGTATCACTTAGCTGTACTGGTTGGATGTGATGATAGGCATCGTACAAGGCTGGACGCATCAGATCGTTCATTGCCGCATCGACGATGGCGAAGTGCTTTTCTTCGCCATGTTTGAGATATTCAACCTTGGTCAGCAGCACTCCGGCATTGCCTACCAACACTCGTCCCGGCTCAATAATGATCTTTTCACTGCGTTCCCGCAGGGCACTGAGTAGCGCACCAGCATAATCGGCAATGGCAGGCGGGGTTTCGTCCAGGTAACGGATACCTAGCCCACCGCCCAGATCGAGATGCTCAAGACGAATCCCCTCACTTGCCAGCATGTTTACCAGCACCAGCATTTTTTCTGTCGCTTCGATAAATGGGCTGAGTTCGGTCAATTGCGAACCGATGTGGCAATCCATGCCAACCACGCGCAGATGCCGTAGCCCGCTCGCCTTGCGGTATAACGCCAGCGCCTCCGTATAGGCGACGCCAAACTTGTTTTGTTTCAAACCGGTGGAAATATAGGGATGCGTCTTGGCATCCACATCTGGATTCACGCGCAAGCTTACCGATGCCACCTTGTTTATTTGTCCGGCCACTTCATTCAGGCGTGTAAGTTCCGCTTCCGATTCCACGTTAAAACACAGAATGCCCGCCTCCAGGGCCAGCTGCATTTCTGCCACTGTTTTGCCCACACCGGAAAATACCACTTTATTCGCCGCGCCCCCAGCTGCCAGCACACGCTGTAATTCGCCACCGGAAACTATATCAAAGCCGGCACCTAACTTGGCGAACAGATTCAGGATAGCGATATTGGGGTTGGCCTTTACTGCGTAGCAAATCAGATGCTCGCGCTCTTTGAACGCCTCAGCAAACTGGCGATAGTTATCGGTTAACGCACTGTGTGAGTACACATAGCATGGCGTACCAAATCGCTGTGCGATATCAGCCAGGGGTACTTGTTCGGCACAAAGCTGGTTACTCTGGTATTTGAAATAATCAGTCATGGCTATTTATTTTGATCAGGAAGCGGCTGGATTGAAGGCTGCGCCGGTGGCAAAAATAGTGGCCCCCTGTGTCCGCAGCTCTGCAGCAGGAGCGCTAACAGCACCATAATACCGGTCATACGCATGATTGTACTTTCATTAAAATGGAACAGAGTGAGATTATAAAGGTAAGACCGGAAGTGACTGAAACTGAATTTCATCAACACGCCAAGCGTAGCTGTCGCAATGTCGCAGCTTTCATCAGAGATTGATTAAAACTACATACTTCGTTAAACAGTTCAAGCCAGTTCAGCCTATCTTCGTTATCAAGATAGATTGCACCTCTTGCGTTGCCTCGCGAAGTCACATGATACAACCCGCCGGCGATTCTATTCTGAGTGGTCTTGCCATAAGTGCCAGCAAGTGTAGGTTGGCGCTGAGCTAGCGAAGCCCAACATCACAGGGAGGCGCCTAAACTACGCTTGCTTTTGTTTGCCGCCCGCTGCATCGGCACGTCGGTGGCGTATGTATTCCTTCCCTTGTGATGCTGGGCTTCATTTCATTTAACCCAATCTATCGCGCTTTGGCGACGGGCGGTTATTCATACCAGCAAATTGCCGAGCGAGCACTTCTGGGTACACTTCACAACTGTCGGAAAAATTGTTCGCAAGGCGGTGGGGAATGCGGGTGAAAGTAAATGCTACAGAGCGAGACCTGAACATCCCGCTAAAATTTTCAAGTATTTTCGTTGATTTTTGTGCGCATCTCATAAGCACGATTTTGTTTCAGCATTCTGAACATTATGCGGCAAAGCTGCCGGCCAAGCGCTCGAATCGCCAATCAATCAACCTGTTCAGTCCGCTTGCTTGGTAGCTCACCATGTGGCGACGGAAACTGCGCTCACATACGCCGAGTATGCGAGCAGCTTCCGCTTGCGTTAGCCATCTCTCGTTCCATCCTTATTAAGCTTCTTCGAATCTTATCTTCCGTATCTCCTGTAGCACTTGTGTCGGCTTGTTATTGCCCTCCTAAGGCAATATGACAATTGGATAGATTGCGCGCTACTAAACCGGACTGTTCATAAATTCGTAACAGTCGCATCTGGCAGCATTGTAAGATTGCAGACCACTCTATTAAGATAATCCAGCCCCAAAGTCGGGTAGCACGGGGGATGAAAGTTTCCCCATAACTGCCAAAAAAACATGGGGGATTAATTACCAATTTACAAAGCAATTAAAGCTCAGCTTGAATTGACCGATATAAGCAAATGCAGACAACTTCAATTAGTTGAAGGCGGTCACTTACTGATCATTCTGCAGACAGCGTTATATTCCATAACGGGTTGCTTAACTTTGTTGCGAATAGTTATTAAGGAATCGTCATGGCTGCGGAAAAAGCGAAAAAACAAGAATACCAATATCAATGGGAGGGTAAGGATAAATCTGGCAAGCCTGTAAAAGGTGAGGTGCGGGCTCTCGGCGACGCCGTCGCTGCCACACAACTTAGGCGTCTAGGCATCAATGTTACCCGTATAAAAAAAATCCGCAGTGGCGGAGGAAAAAAAATTACCCAGAAAGATCTTACCCTGTTTACACGCCAGCTTGCGGTCATGATGAAATCCGGCGTACCGCTTCTACAATCATTTGACATTATAGGTAAGGGGCACCACAACCCTTCCGTTTCCCGCCTACTGAACGACATTAAAACCGATGTAGAAACTGGTAGCAGTTTGGAACAGGCATTCCGGAAATTTCCGCTGTATTTTGACGATCTATTTTGTAATCTGATAGGCGCGGGCGAACACGCCGGTATTCTGGACAGCTTGCTGGAACGCTTGGCGACCTACCAGGAAAAAACGCTGGCCATCAAGAGCAAAATAAAAGGGGCACTAATGTATCCGGTTGCAATTATTGCAGTCGCCTTTATCATTACCGCAGTGATCATGATTTTTGTGATCCCCGCGTTTAAACAGTTATTCTCCAGCTTTGGCGCAGATCTGCCCGCACCTACGCTAATTATGATGAGCATCTCCGATTTTTTCGTTGCTTATTGGTGGGCAATTTTCGGTATTTTAGGAGGCGGACTTTACGCATTTTTCTATTTCTGGAAGCGTAACAAAAAAATGCAGGATGTCATCGATAGAATAATGCTCAAGCTACCAATTTTCGGAATTGTAATCCGCAAGGCCTCCATAGCACGATGGACACGCACATTGGCAACCATGTTTGCCGCCGGTGTACCACTGGTGGAGGCGCTTAACTCGGTAGCAGGCGCTGCTGGCAACGTGGTGTATTTTGATGCAACCAAAATAATCCAGCGGGAGGTCAGCCAAGGTGGCACCCTAACGGGAGCCATGCAAAATGTAGGAGTATTTCCCAGCATGGTGCTGCAAATGGTTGCAATAGGTGAAGAAGCAGGTTCACTGGACGGCATGTTAAACAAAGTGGCGGATTTTTTTGAGGCTGAAGTAGACGATGCAGTGGCGGCTCTGGCCAGCCTGATGGAGCCTATCATTATGGTGGTGCTAGGCACACTAATCGGCGGTATGGTGATAGCGATGTACCTGCCCATTTTCAAGATGGGGCAGGCTGTTGGTTAAATCACTGATGGCATGTCTTTGTATCGTTTAGTTAGTCTTGAGCGGATTCAATAACCATATAATTTTCAGTGCAAATAGCGTATTAATGGCGACAACTCGTCATTAACACTGTTTATTCGGTTGTTATTGCACGAATAGTGGCCTGACATAGAATGCAATATTCCTCCGAATCTTCGCTTACCCGCACCATATCTCAATAAAGAAAGGCATGTGATTACTATGTTGATAAAAATTATTTTTTATCAATGCGCAACACTGGATGAATAATCTACTTCCGATATCACTCGCTTTATTCGTGTTATTTTGTTAAATATTGCGTATTTGTATCTTAGACAACCATGACAGCACTCATTGAATTACTACAAAGCGTCCCAGTTTTTTTCGTTGTCCTGTGCGGCATTGCCGGTCTGCTGGTGGGAAGTTTTCTAAATGTAGTAATTCATCGCCTACCCAAGATGTTGGAGCGTGAATGGCACGCCCAATGTGCCGAGCTCAACGGCAACGAACCAGAAAATGTGCCTCCTTACAACTTGTTCATGCCTCATTCCGCTTGTCCGCACTGTGGCCATAAAATAAGTGCGCTGGAAAACATCCCGGTCATCAGCTATTTGCTACTACGCGGTAAATGCAAGGATTGCAGCGCACATATCTCGGCACGGTATCCCATCGTGGAAACGGTGTCTGGTCTTCTGAGCGCCTACGTCGCGTGGCATTTCGACTTCGGTTTAGCTGCGTTAGCCGCGTTGTTGTTTGTCTGGATGCTACTAGCACTAATCTGCATTGATCTTGATACTCAACTACTGCCAGATGACATCACATTGCCACTTTTGTGGCTGGGCCTCCTGTTTAATTTGTCTGGCACTTTTATTGACATTAACAGTGCCGTTATCGGCGCAATCACAGGATATCTGGCTCTGTGGAGTATATATTGGCTATTCAAGCTTGCCACCGGTAAAGAAGGCATGGGTTATGGTGATTTCAAACTGTTGGCGGCAATCGGCGCATGGGTGGGCTGGCAAATGCTACCGCTGGTTATTATGCTCTCTTCAGTAGTAGGCGCAGTGGTCGGCATTACATTGATTATCGCGGCACGCCTCGGCCGCAACGTCCCTATTCCATTTGGCCCGTATTTGGCTGGCGGCGGGGTGATTGCGTTATTCTGGGGGCAACCACTTACGCATGGCTGCCTGCAACTGTTCAGTATTCCATGAAATTTCGTGTGGGATTAACCGGGGGTATCGGCAGCGGAAAAAGCACCGTAGCTTCACTATTCAAAGAATGCGGTGTGTTGGTTATCGATAGCGATGTTATTTCACACCAGATGACCCAATCCGGTGGCATGGCCATCGCTGCGATCCGCTCGACATTTGGAGATGATTATATTGATGCCAGCGGCGCATTGAACAGGGCACTCATGCGTCAATTGATATTCTCTGATCGTGCTGCCAAATTGCAACTGGAAGCTATTCTGCACCCGCTTATCCGCGCGCAAATTATGGTGCAGGTCGATAATGCCAATACTAACAGCGCCCTTACATCTCCATACCTGTTGCTGGTCATTCCGCTATTGTTTGAAACGCTTAGCTACCACGAGTTGGTTCAACGCACGTTGGTAGTGGACTGTGCGGAAACCACCCAAATTGCACGCACCATGCAGCGTGGCGGGCTGGATGAGCAAACAGTGCGTACTATAATGGCATCTCAAATCACCCGTGCCGAACGGCTACGGCTTGCTGATGAGATCATTCAAAATGATGGCAGTCTGGATACTTTACGCCAGCAGGTAGATCAGCTACACCAACGCTATCTGACCATTTTCTCAGGAATTGATTGACGGTATATAACGACCCAAGTATATTGACCATTTTGTAGCCCAAACCCTCCCCAGTCCTACTACCATTGTGATTAGCTATGACTTCCCTCTCAATGAACGTATGCGCACCCTACTGCGCCTAGAGGATCTTTATGCCAAGTTGCTATGTTTTATAGAAAGATCAAGCGCCACTGACCATCAAGCAGCTCTAGGCGTATTGTTTGAAGTCCTCGAAGTCGCTAGCCGTTCCGACCTGAAATCTGAACTGTTGCAAGAATTAGAACGCCAAAAAAGACAACTTTCCGCTTTGCACAACAACCCAGAAATTTCAGAACAAGCACTCGATACGATACTCGATGAAATTGAAAGCGCCAGTACCGGCGTGCTACAAATGTGCGGTAAGGTTGGCCAGCACTTGCGCGAAAACGAATGGTTAATGAGCATCAAACAGCGCGCCGGCATTCCTGGCGGAACCTGTGAATTTGACTTGCCATCCTACCATCACTGGCTGCATCAGGATGCAATGCTGCGGCGCAACTACCTAATGGCTTGCCTAACCCCCATGCTTCCCATACGCGATGGCCTTGCAATCATCCTCAAGCTGTTGCGCGAAAGTGGGAAAGCCTACCATTACATTGCCCAGCAGGGTAACTTTCAGCAAATGCATTGCGGCCGCGTGGCACAGATGCTACGTGTCAGCTTGGACAAATCTTTACCGTGCGTTCCTGAAGTTGGCGCCAACAAATACATGCTTAACATTCGCTTCATTGCAGCCGATTATGTAGCCAAGAGCGCCTTATACAGTCAGCCTGTGGCGTTTAACCTTACTTTCTGTTCTTTGTAAATACGTTCGTCGATGTAAAGACTAACGCCATCCTCTACAAGTTGAGAGAGGATGCTGGAGATGAAATAATTCTTGGTTCGTTTATTAGAAGTACAGGAATATGCCATGATGAAAAAAACAACTGTTGTCAGTTGTCCGCAATGTAAAAATGAAGTACCGTGGAATAATGACAGTCCCTATCGCCCATTTTGCAGCGAACGCTGCAAATTAATTGACTTGGGACAGTGGGCCACGGAAAGCTATCGCATTCCGCAATCCGAAAACAACTCGGAAGACGAGCCCTCTCACCAAGCCTGACGCAACATCGCAATGCCATGTGCACCATGCTGCCAGGCCTTTTCTATGTCATCACAACATAATCCACCCAGCGCATATACCGGAATGGTCGAATTTGCTGTCATTGAAGAAAATGTCTGCCAGCCTAAATGCGTTGCGTCGGGATGACTGCGAGTGGGCAATACAGGGCTTAGCACCACGAAATCAAAACCCATATTATTGGCTCGTTGTAATTCGTCGGCGTTGTGACAGGATGCCGCACACCATGTCACGTTAGGACGTGAATTACACGCAGCAAGCTGGATACTATTTAAATGTACACCGTCAGCGCCAATTTCGTTAGCCAGCTCGATATCACTGTTAATCAGCACTTGCGCGCCGTAAGTATGTGCAAGTTTCACTGCACGCAAAGACAATTCACGCATAGCTTCGCGCGATAAATCAGGTTCGCGCATCTGCACCAACTTCAAGCCATTTTCTAGCGCAACCTGTAAACGTTCCAGAAATTTTTCACTACCCAACTCGGCCGCGTTACTAATGGCATACAAGGGCGGCAATTGCAGGGCGCGGAGGATAAATATGTTGGCCGGAAGTACTGGGGATACTGTCAAATTGACAGGGGTTTGCCAACTCAGCTGTTGATTTTCTTTGCCATGAAGCTCACCCTGCCATACCGTAATACGAAAGAAATTTAGTCGCACTGTAGCGTGTGTATAAACGTGCACGCGTGTCAGCCAGGGATAAGCAATCGCAATTTTAATGCCTAACTCTTCGTGCAGCTCTCGTTCCAGCGCATGCAGCAGTGTTTCGCCCGCTTCAACTTTACCGCCCGGAAACTCCCAGTAGCCCGCGTAAGCCTTGCCTTCTGGTCGCTGCGCCAGCAGGAAACTGCCATATGTGTACCGCTCCCGCAAGGTGGGCTTCGCGGTGGGTTCATCTGCTTCAACCTCACGCAACAGCACGCCAACGGCAACTTCAATCACGCAAAAAGTCATGTATTGCGAGACTGGATAAATTTCCCAATTTCATCAGTTTCAGATTTCACAGATATTCCGCTCACCTCACGCCTGATCACTTCTCCCTCGATCACATCTCCCTCGACCACGACTTCGCCTGGGGGATACTTACGCATTTGTCTTCTCAGATCACAAGTTCTCCACCACAGACAGCCCCATGCTATTACACCGACAGTCACGATAACCATC
>JANMWF010000101.1:0-2653 GCA_031393845.1 Nitrosomonadales bacterium
GACACGCGAACCGCCGCGCCTTCGTTTATCCACTCTTCATCGCTCCACGCATTAAAGATTTTGGTTGTGCCGCAAATGTTCGTTAGCACATGCTGATTTGCCCCGCCGCGTATTGAGTTGGTAGAAACCAAGCCAACGCGCTTGCTGTTACCCGATTCAATTTGTGCGCATGCTTTTTCGAACCAGTATGTAACCAAGTCCGCACCGCCTGGCACTCGATTTGCATAGCAATTGCGCAAGGCTTTAATGTAATCATCGCCCAACTCGCTGCGCATCTTGGAGCCACCTAAAAACGGCGGGTTGCCTATAATGGCATCTACTGTAGGCCATTGCGCTTCGCTGCCGTCAACATTCAGCACAGCATCACGATTTTCGATATGGTCAAGCGGTTGGAGAATGGGATTTTTGCGGATAGGGTATCCGTTTTTTAGCATCCATTGGATTTCGCCAATCCAAACGGTAACGCGTGCAAGTTCGGCGGCATAGGTATTTATTTCAATGCCCAGCACGTTGGCGGGTGAGCATTCAATGGTGAGTTGCCGATGTAACCCTAAGGCTTCGGCATCAAGATTTGCTCGGTGTTCCAAGTCTTTCAGCGCTCGCAGGACAAGATAAAGAAAGTTTCCGCTACCGCAGGCCGGGTCTAGTACTTTAAAGGCTTTGAGCTTTTCGAGGAAGGTGAGGAACACTGCTTGTGCATCGCGCTCGGCTTTGTCGCCGCTCTTTTTACGTTTTGCGATTTTCTCAGCAATCTCGATACGGGCAGTTTCCCATTCCTTTGCCAGCGGTTCCACGATAACGGGCTTGATGATGCGCATTATTGATTTTGCGTCGGTGTAGTGTGCGCCAAGTTGCGAGCGTTTTGAGGGGTCTAGGCCGCGTTCAAACAGTGTTCCGAATATCGATGGTTCAATATCGCTCCAGTCTAGCTTGGCGGCCTCATGAAGGATTTTGATTTCTGAGGTATCGAGTGGCAGGATTTCGATTTTTTCAAACAAGCCGCCGTTAAACCAGTAAATATCTTCTAACGCAAAATCTCCACCCTTGCGCATTGCGTTAAATAATTCTTCCAAGCGTGTGGAAAGTTTGGCGGGGTCGGTCTGGCTTTTATCAAGCAGACGTTCGAATAGTTTACCGGGTAATAGTTCGGCATCTTCGGCAAAAAGGCAGAACAGGCATTGATTAAGAAAATGCGCGACAGTTTGCGGGGCGTGGCCTCTCGCGTTTAACGATTGTGCAAGGGCGGCGAATTTGCCCGCTGCTTCTTCGGTAATTTGGGTAATGGTGCGCTTGGGGTGGAACTTATCAGGGTCAGTGAATAGCCAGCGCAGTTTTTCGAGGTTGGCGGTTTCTCCGATATCTTCCAGCGCAATGGCGTGAACTTCGCTTGGTGCGTTGGTAAAATGGGTGTGAATTTCGATGATGTTGGTATCGCACACCACAAGCAAAGGCGGGTTATCCAAGGCCAGCGCGTAGGTCATCAACTGTTTCAGGGCTGCGCCCAAGTTGCTGCGCGTGGCTTTGTATTCAAACCCGAAGTGATTTTGCTTCCAAACATCCGCCCAGCCTTGCCCCGCTCCTGTGCGGGTTGCGCCGCGCTCGAAGCAATAAGTTTCGGCAGTGGTTGGCGATGGTGTTGGCACTCCCACGAGGGCGCACAGGTCTATGAAGTGAAGTTGATAACTGGCGCGTTCTTTGAGCGGGTTGTCTTTCCATTTCTCGATAAATTGCTTGGGGGTCATCTACTCAGCACCAGTTTTTTTAACTGGTTAATGGTACTACGGATGCTATAAGGCGGTTCTCAGGTTTGCCAAAAATAGTCCTGCCATTTGATGATTTATTTGAAATAATTTTATTTATTTTGATTCTCTCTTCCTCTTAACCGACTATTTAACAGGCTGCACGCCCCGGTGTGACGCCTTTCTGGCTTGTGCGATTGCCTGCGAGATGGTATTGATACAACTGATACCGTAACGATGTAAATATACCGTTGAACTATTCAGGAACACTGAAAACTGCTCTAACGTCTTTCAGTCAACCACAACATCCCCGTCGCCAGCAGCAGAAAAAGTAGAGGCATTGCCACAGCACTCAGCATGGGCTGCCACTCATTGAGTGCGCCCAAATTGGTAAATAGCTTACCCACAAAGTGAAAAGTTAGCCCCAAAATAATACCCAAGAATATTTTGGCGCTAATCCCGCCCTCGCGCCGCTGATGCGAAGCAAATGGCAAGGCCAGTAACATCATCACCAGTATCGCGAATGGATACACCAGCTTGTTCCACATAGCAATTTCATAAGACACGGTCTTCTGATGGTTGTCGCGCAGGTGCTGGATATATTGGTAAAGATTCAACATCGACATCTGTCCCGGCCCCACCAGTATAGCCCTCAGAATGCCCACGTTAAGCGCCGAGCGCCATTCCATACTGGCCTGCTGGTTTACTGTCGTGCCCTGTTTGTTGAAGAGAGTTTGCGTCACGCCTTCCAGTTGCCAGCGATTTTTTTCCACATAAGCAGCGCGTTTTGCTGCAGTTATAGCACGCAGATGCCAACTCTCATCAAATTCATAAATACTAATATTCAATAGGGTGGTATCTGGAAGTACGTTTTTTACGTTTACAAAACTGCGTTCATCTTTAGCCCACACGCC
>JANMWF010000202.1:0-3170 GCA_031393845.1 Nitrosomonadales bacterium
AGGAGTTCAACTACGCTGAGAGGCTGAGAAATAATCAAATTTTTCTTCGACGCATCCTAAAGGAAACTGCTGCCAGCAAAATCGCCATCAGATTTAAGATACCTAATTTTGTCCAATCAATGATTGTATTGCGCTAACTCAAGTTGATTTCCCTCATTTTTACTCCTTTTTCTCCCTCATCCTGTCATCGCAGGAAATGCGGACGCACCTGTGCCTATACCCAAAATTGCGGTACCAGTTTCGCCATGCGCATGAAGTTGTGTGCCAGCGCAAACCACAGCGCGATGCACTTGACCTTCGCTCTGCCCCGCACCGGCAACAACACCAAACCGCGATTGCGTGCTTGCGCGTTCACACATTCAGCCACGCTTGCGCGAAGCTTGTATATCTCTTTAGCTTCCTCTGTCGCCATACGCGCGCGCCACTGTGCAATCGCTTCACGATCATTCGCCTTGGGGGCGTGTTTGTCAATGGTTTTTTCGATTGTTTTATCAGCTTTGTCAACGCCATCGGTCTTGGCATTTTTTGTTTTCTTTGCCTCTGGCACAGGAGTGTATACCGTGGTTTTGTCTGATACCGCATCGATCTGTTCGTGCTTGGTGTAACCCCCATCCATGAGCCACTCATCGGGCGTGCATTCACAACGTTTCTGCACTTGTTCAACCATCGGTGCAAGTTGGCCCATATCGCTGCCAATACTCACGACATCCACGCCAATAATGACCTGGCTATCACAATCCGTGGCGAACTGGGTGTTGTAGGCTGGGCGAAATCCACCGTCTCCCATCTTCATGACTGTTGCCTGCGCATCCGTGCTGGAGACGCGTGCATCCTCTGCTTTTTTGCCTTGACGCCGTTTGATTTCCTTGATTTCAGGCATGCAATTCAATGCGGCCCGAACGCGTTCTTCGCGTTCCCGCGCCGCACGGGTGCGTGCCGCTGCCCGTTTGCTGCTGAGCGCACCTGGGTCTGTTTCGGTTTGGTGTTTCAACGCTTGAACGTGTTTGCGGGCTGTGATCAGATGTTCGTTTAATTTGTCTTCGCGTCGAAATGAGGCTGCACACACGTACGCCGTCTTGCGCGGCACGCTTGAGTTTGACGACACCCACGTTCATCAATGCAGCTACGTTGTCAGTGAGCAGTTCGTCGAGCACCGCACTGTGAGCAACACGGAAGTCAGACAGCGTGTGTAGTTGACTTGCACTCCGCCGCAAATACAGCGATAGGCATTATGCGCCAAAGCCAATCGTGCCAGTTCGCGTGCGTTGCCAACATGATCGAGAGTGGCATAAAGCCACAAGGCAAACAATATCTCCGGCGCAATCGCGCTGCGCTACCTTGTCGTGCTTTGATGGCGTCATACATGCCTTTGAGGTTCTGCTGCTCTACATAGCTCCAAACCAGACGTGCATGATGTCCTTCCGGCAGTAAAGATTCAAGGTTGCTGGGGTGAAGCTCCACTTGCAATCGGTTGGGGGTTAACACGCGCGCAGGTGCGTTTGGGTCGTGGCGATGGGCTTTGGGATTCTTGTTTTGCAATTGAGCTATTGCGGGTAATTCTGGAAACAGGCACGGTGAATTTTGGTTTGGCATCGGCTGAATTTATTGTGTATGCGAGTGCTGCTTATAACGCTTGTGGTGTATATTTCGGTGACAAAGGAGAGGTGTTTTTTTGATTTTTTCACAGGCTCTGAGTCGAAGAGTACGGTCGTGACAACCAACAAGGCGTTCTCGGACTGGCCTGATGTATTTTCTAACGCGGCCTGCGTGGTGTCACTGGTAGGTCGCCTGGTCCACCACTCGAAGTGACTTCAATCGAAGAAGATTCCTGCCGCTTGAAGAATGCAAGGTAACGTTCCGAGTATTGCGGCTGCCAACAGCGAAAAGAATAACCGTAATACCACGGCTCTTGCCGTCGAGGTTGCAGCGCGGCATTTTCTTCGTCATCTAATGATAACTGGTCACCAGAGCAAGCACTGGTCGTAGTCGAATTGCTCGATGATCTATGCTAGGTAATCTGGAATCTCTATTAACTGCAATTACACAAACTGTTACGCTGTCGGCTCTATCATTCGCACAAGAGACCTTGTCAGGCTCCTTATCGTTTCGCACACAACTTTGTTCAAACTCCATTGGCCCATGGTCGAATCATGACCCGGTGTATCGGGTGTAGTTCGCACTTAATACCCATCTCGACATCCCGCGTGTCGGACAAATATTCCTGATTGAGCGGAGGGTAATTCGCAATATGAATAGGGAAGTTTCCATTAATGCTGCATGTAGACAACAAACAAATTTGCCGTGGCAAGTAACGGGGCAGCCTACTCGCCAATTTAATTTACAAGACGATTTGGCACTCGATGGCATTGAGTGCTAAAATTTCACTTCAGGAGGATATGATAATGAATCAAACATTGACGTTGCCGACCCCTTTGGCAGTGGGTAGCTTAGATCGATATATACAATCAGTAAATCGTTTCCCCTTACTTACGCAAGATGAGGAGCTAGGCTTGGCAATCCGCTTCAGCCGCGATAACGACTTGGAGTCGGCACGCCAGCTTATCGTCTCGCACCTACGCGTAGTAGTCAGCGTGGCGCGTGGCTATGCTGGTTATGGCCTACCACAAGCAGACTTAATTCAAGAAGGCAATATCGGCCTGATGAAAGCGGTCAAACGCTACGACCCAGATCATGGTGTGCGGTTGGTATCGTTCGCACTGCACTGGATACGCGCTGAGATGCATGAATATATTCTGCGCAACTGGCGCCTTGTCAAGATTGCAACCACGAAAGCTCAACGCAAGCTGTTCTTCAATTTGCGTAGCATGAAGCAGGGGTTGGGATCACTCAAACCGCAAGAAGCCAGTTTAATTGGACAGCAACTAAAGGTCAGCACAAGCGAAGTATTAGAGATGGAAGCCCGTTTCAATGGCCACGAAGTGGCGTTGGAGCCAGCCACAAACAACGAAGATGATAATAATAATAGCTATGCACCTATCACCTACCTGGCATCTGCTGCGGATAGCGAGCCATCTTGCGTCCTTGAGCACAAACAGCTTGAACTGCAACAAAGCACTGGCTTAACACGCGCTTTGGCGAGCTTGGACGAACGCAGCCGCCGCATCATTGAAGCTCGATGGCTTCGCGAGGGCAGCACTGTTACGCTACAC
>JANMWF010000224.1:0-2060 GCA_031393845.1 Nitrosomonadales bacterium
CATCAGCGTAGAGGAAAAGCCCGGTATCCAAGCCATTGCGAGCGTGGTGCCCGTTTGTCGCCGGTGGCTGGCCGCTATAAGGCTAATTGCACGAACTTAACAATATCTTGCAACGGGATTTGTTGCGCTTCTTCATCGCGCCGTCCTTTGTATTCAACAGTGGGCACTGCTTGGCTGAGACCTCGATCCCCGATTACGATACGATGCGGGATGCCGATGAGCTCTAAATCAGCAAACATTACGCCTGGACGTTCGTTGCGGTCATCAAGCAATACTTCAATTCCTGCCGCGCCAATGTCAGCATAAAGCTGTTCTGTAGCCATACGTACAGCTTCGCTCTTGTTGATTCCAATAGGAGCAAGTGCCACTTGGAACGGAGCCATGGCAGCAGGCAGGGTGATGCCACGCTCGTCATAATTCTGCTCTATTGAAGCAGCGACGATGCGCGATACACCGATACCATAACAACCCATTTCAATGAATTGAGATTTGCCGTTTTCATCGAGATAATTAGCATTGAGCGCTTCGGAATACGTGGTGCGCAACTGGAATATATGGCCAACTTCGATACCGCGACAAAGTTCCAGCGTGCCTTTTCCATCGGGGCTGGGATCACCGGTGACCACATTGCGGAGGTCGTGCACATTGGTTTCATCCAAGCTGATGTCGCGTCCAAAATTTGCGTGAGTGTAGTGAAAGCCGTCGTCATTGGCTCCGCAGACAAAATTACTCATAGCAGCAGCAGCATGGTCAGCCAAAATTCGCCCGACCGTATTGACCGGACCAATGTAACCGGTACGACAGCCCATGTTCTGATGGATTTCGTCGTCGCTGGCGAAACGGAATTCACCGAGTATCTTGGTTGCTTTGATTTCGTTCAGCGTATGGTCTCCGCGCAGCAGAAGCAGGGTAAAGTTGCCACCGGCATCCATAACGGCGATTGCCTTTAGTACTTGTTGCGGCGTCACATTCAAGAAAGTGGCGACGTTTTCGGTGGATTTTTGTCCGGGCGTAATAACTTTTTGTAATTTTTCGCTGGCAGTCGCGCGTAAGGTACTTGGTGCGATGGCCTCAGCCAGTTCCACATTGGCGGCATAATCGGAAGTGGGACAGAATGCTAACCCGTCTTCGCCGGAATCGGCTAGCACATGGAATTCATGCGAGCCACTGCCGCCAATGGCGCCTGTATCCGCCGCAACGGCTCGAAATTGGAGGCCAAGACGGGTAAAAATGCGGCTGTAGGTGTCATACATTACCCGGTAGGTCTGTTCCAGGCTGTCGAAGCTGGCATGGAATGAATAAGCATCTTTCATTACAAATTCGCGCGCACGCATCACACCAAAACGGGGGCGCACCTCGTCCCGGAACTTGGTCTGAATTTGGTAGAAATTTACTGGTAACTGACGATAGCTTTTTATTTCACGGCGTGCGATGTCAGTAATAACTTCTTCGTGCGTGGGACCAAAACAAAATAGATTGTCATGGCGATCTTTAATTTTGAGCATTTGCGGCCCAAATACTTCCCAGCGCCCGGTTTCTTGCCAAAGTTCGGCTGGCTGTACGGCGGGCATTAACAGCTCAATGCCACCCCCATTATTCATTTCCTCGCGTACCACGGCTTCCACTTTGCGCAATACGCGAAGACCCAACGGCATCCAGGTGTACAGGCCGCTCGCCAGCTTTTTGATATAGCCGGCGCGTAACATCAAACGATGACTGACTAGTTCGGCTTCGGAGGGAGCTTCTTTCTGGGTGGAGATGAAAAATTGTGAAACGCGCATGATGGAATGTATGTCAAATTGAATTGTCAGGGTGCTAATTTTACAGCGAACGAAGTAAGCATGCTGTACCGATTGTGATGAGACGGCTTTCAATATAGTGTGAAATGTGAAAAAATCCACTCTATGTAAATTATTAAACAGGTGGCGAAGATGATTGATCGGGATGGTTATCGCCCCAACGTCGGCATCATTCTGTCCAACGCTAAGAATCAGGTATTCTGGGGCAAGCGCATCAGGCAGCATGCGTGGCAATTCCCGCAAGGTGGCATTCAGTGTGGT
>JANMWF010000296.1:0-9940 GCA_031393845.1 Nitrosomonadales bacterium
AGTTGGAATTTGATATAACAAAATTCACAATATGCAATCGTCATATAATGCACATATCGCAACCCAATTCTCAGAAAAAAGTGTAGCAGGGCATAAATAAATCATGGCCTTGTTTAACGTTGGAATTGGGTTGAATAATCATCCAAACTATATAATCTGGAGTCCCAATGATTTTTAGCATGACCGGCTTTGCCACTGCCGCAACAGAACTCGATACCGGATCGCTTGCAGTGGAACTCCGTGCGGTCAATCACCGTTACCTCGACCTCCAGTTACGCATGCCAGACGAACTGCGCATGCTGGAGCCCCTATTGCGCGAGACCCTTGCTGCACAACTGACGCGAGGCAAGGTGGAATGCCGTATTGGTTTTGCCCCGCGGCCATCCGTACAACACCCGGCGCAGCTTAATCAGCCCCTTGTACAACAACTGGCCCAATGGAACGACGAAGTGCAAAGCATTTTGCCTGAAGCAGATGGCTTGAGCGTCGCCGATGTGTTGCGTTGGAATGGCGTGCTGCAAAGCGCGTCTATGCCTACCGACACATTGCAAACCATAGTGCCCGAGCTGCTGCATCAAGTGCTGAGCGAATTCACCGCAGCACGTGGACGCGAAGGCGAAAAGCTACAAGAATTTCTGTTGCAGCGCATAGCGCAAATCGAAACCTTATGCACCCTGGTCGCACCGCGCATCCCGACGGCAATCGCGGCGTATGAAGAAAAACTGGCCGCGCGTTTGCGTATTGCGTTACAAACTGGTGATGATGAACGCCTGCGGCAGGAAATCACATTGTTCGCCAGCAAGATTGATGTGGATGAGGAGTTGTCGCGTCTGCAAACTCATCTGGTAGAAATGAAGCGAGTGCTGGTCAAAGGCGGCACAGTAGGCAAACGGCTGGATTTTCTGATGCAGGAACTGCACCGCGAGGCAAACACGCTAGGCTCGAAGTCCGTCGATGCAGAAGTATCGCGTGCGTCCATGGAAATGAAGCTATTGATTGAACAGATGCGTGAACAGATACAGAACTTGGAGTAATGTTTCATTCTGTTGCACGTCATGTGATGTATTTATAGCCTACGCATTACTTGAACGGGGAGCTGGACTATGAAACAAGGGGATGTGTCCACCGTAAAAAGCAGCACATTTCCTCCATCCATTGAGTTTACATGTTAGGTTTCGCAACTCTTGACGGTACATTATTCCCAGGTGCATGAATTAATTTATAGATAGTATAGTGGACCCCAATTTTCAGACAATAAATTAAGATGGTAACCTGTTGCAATTGTGGCGGCTTCTTATCGCCCTCCTAAGGCAATATGACAATTGGATAGATTGCGCGCTACTAAACCGGACACTTCATAAATTCGCAACATGACATGAAAATATGATTGAAGCTTTCCAGCATATCTGCTAGATTAAAAAGTCATGATAATAGCAAAGTGAGTTTAATATGGACGTTGTTGCCGTAGTTGGGCTTGGTTATGTTGGTTTACCTCTAGCTGTAGAGTTTGGAAAAAAGCAGCGTACTATCGGGTTCGATCTCTCCGCCACCAAAATCGAGAGCTACAAACAGCACATTGATCCAACCGGAGAATTGTCAACCGAAAATCTGCAGGCGGCCATCCATCTTACCGTCAGCTTTGACCCGTCAGAATTATCCCTTGCCGACTATATTGTAATTGCAGTTCCAACGCCCGTTGATTGTGCCCATCAGCCCGATTTTTTCCCGCTTGTTGGCGCCAGCGAAACAGTTGGGAAATATATGAAGCGCGGCGCGATCATTATCTATGAATCAACAGTTTACCCTGGAGCTACTGAAGAAATATGCGTTCCGGTTCTAGAGAAGAGTTCCGGCATGGAATGGAAAAAAGATTTCCACATTGGGTATTCTCCAGAAAGAATCAATCCAGGTGATAAAGAACGCACCCTGACTTCCATTGTAAAGATTGTATCAGGAGATGATGAAGACACTTTGGAGAAAGTAGCCAAGCTTTACGAAACCGTCATCAGTGCCGGTGTACACAGAGCATCCAGCATCAAGGTCGCAGAAGCAGCAAAAGTGATCGAAAATACCCAACGTGACCTGAATATCGCATTAATTAACGAATTGGCCATCATTTTCGATAAGCTTGGAATTGACACTCTGCAGGTACTGCAGGCCGCTGGCACCAAATGGAATTTTCTCCCATTCCGCCCTGGGTTGGTCGGGGGCCATTGCATTGGCGTAGACCCTTACTATCTTACCCACAAAGCAGATATGATTGGTTATCACCCCCAAGTGATATTGGCAGGGCGCCGAATAAATGATGGAATGGCAAAATTTATTGCGGAAAAAACCGTGAAGGAAATGATCCGGGCCGGCCTCAATGTAAAGGGTTCAATAGTGAACATACTTGGATTGACATTCAAGGAAAATTGTCCTGATCTGAGGAACTCAAAGGTCATGGACATCATTCTCGAACTCCGGTCCTACGGTGTAGAAGTTCATGTCCATGATCCTGTGACAACCGTCAAAGACGCTCTTCACGAGTATGGCTTGGAACTTGTAACTTGGGAAAACCTGCCACGCGCAGATGCACTTATTGCTGCAGTTTCACACCGTGAATTTCTTGCCAGATCGATTGCCGACTTCCAATCAAAAATTGTTTCAAATGGTTGCTTTATTGATGTTAAATCTCATTTTGATCAGACCGCTCTGCGCGCAGCCGGGCTTAACGTCTGGAGACTCTAAGATACAAGAGTAGCAACAACAAGCACATAACAAACACCAGACACTAAACTATACTTGGGTGCATTCAAGCTCCAATATCTTGATGTTGTCTGAATTTGCCTAATCTTCCGGGATACATGAAAGATGACCAGGATCCTGTCAGATGTCCACAAAGCGAAATGCAACCGCGTCGTGGGGGCGTTCTCCCGTTTCCGGTGGGAGAGCACATCTGTGGCGTAGCCGTAAACCAGAATGGATAGCGCTAAGTGTAGGGGTGGAACGGCGCACTGCCACTGGTGCCGTGGGTGCATTCCATAACCTTTATGTCCAGTTGCTCAACCATTTCAACGATAAATCGCGCTAAGTGATGTTCCGGTAATCAGTCGTGCATCGAAGGCGGAAACAGGCAGTTCATGTCATGTTTGATTGGCTTGAGGCGGCTCAGAATAATAAATGCCAAGATTCTTGGCGATCCATTGTTTCTATTGGCTCTCTTCCCATAAATCTTTACTATTAACATTATGGGGCTGCACTAGTCCAAAATGTTTGTAGGCATTAGCGGTCGCCACCCTTCCACGCGATGTACGTTGCAAGTAACCCTGTTGAATCAAATAAGGCTCCAGCACATCCTCAATGGTATCGCGCTCCTCGCCGATGGCAGCGGCAAGGTTGTCTACGCCTACCGGGCCACCGGTAAACTTTTCAATCACGGTCAACAATAGTTTTCTATCCATCATGTCTAATCCCTGTGCATCCACGTCGAGCATGGTCAGCGCGGCATCTGCCACTATGCGCGTAGCTTCGCCCTGCGCCCTTACTTCGGCATAATCGCGCACGCGGCGTAGCAAACGATTTGCAATGCGCGGCGTACCGCGTGAACGCTTTGCAATTTCCAGGGCCCCCTCGGACGAGATCGGCAATTCCAGTAAACCGGAAGAGCGCGTCACGATGCGCTGCAATTCACTGGTGGTGTAAAACTCCAGACGCGCCACGATACCGAAACGGTCGCGCAGGGGATTGGTCAACATGCCGGCGCGAGTGGTTGCTCCAACCAGAGTGAACGGTGGCAAGTCCAGCTTCACCGATCGTGCTGCGGGGCCTTCGCCGATCATGATATCGATCTGATAGTCCTCCAGCGCGGGATACAGAATTTCTTCCACCACCGGCGACAAACGATGGATTTCATCAATAAACAGTACATCGTTCGGCTCGAGATTGGTTAACAGGGCAGCGAGGTCGCCGGCACGTTCCAAAACTGGCCCGGAAGTATGGCGCATGTTGACACCCATCTCGCGTGCGATGATATGCGCCAAAGTCGTCTTGCCCAGCCCAGGCGGGCCGAACAGTAGAACATGGTCAAGTGGCTCTTTGCGTTTGCGCGCTGCTTCAATGAAAATTTCCAGCTGTCCGCGTATTTTTTCCTGGCCAATATATTCGTCCAGATGTTTAGGGCGCAATGCGCGCTCCTGCATTTCCTCCTGCAAAGAGACAGGAGCGGGAGAAATAATGCGATCGACTGCAGTCAGATTATCGTTTTGGATCATGCTTTGGATAATAGCTTAAGTGCCTGGCGGATGCCGTCCGATACTGTTGCATCGACGGCCAATTGTTTGGCTGCCCAATCCGCTTCCTTCCCGCTGTAGCCCAACGCCAACAGCGCGTTGGTGATATCGTTGCCATGTGGCGTCACAACACCGCTTGCGCCATCCGACACGGATACGATGAACTTATCTTGCAGTTCCAGCAACAGCCGCTCGGCAGTCTTCTTGCCAACTCCTGGGATTCTGGTCAACAGCCCTACCTCCTTACTTGCCACGGCAATGGCAAGATCGTTCAAGCTCAAGCCAGATAGCACCGACAGCGCCAACTTAGGTCCCACGCCACTAATTTTTAACAAGTGACGAAACGCCACCCGCTCGTCCTCAGAAGCAAAGCCATAAAGCAGGTGTGCATCCTCACGAACGATAAGCTGGGTATATAACACCACCCGTTCATGTAGTGCAGGCAGGTTATAGAAGGTACTCATCGGTACATTCACCTCATATCCCACGCCTTGAACATCCAACAAAATTTGCGGCGGATTTTTTTCCAACAAGTTACCTGTCAAACGCCCTATCATGTTTCCCTGGTTAATCTTTCTCGGCTAATGGTGCAAGCACGATAATTATTGCATTATAAAAATTACATTCACGCTTATTTTGTGGCTGGAGAAGTTATCACGCTGTTTAAATTAATCTGCCATTTCGCATGCGCAAGCCCTTGGTAGTCAGCTGGCCCAACCCCATGCCAGCGTGCGCATGACAAATCGCACAAGCCAGCGCATCCGCCGCATCCGGGCTGGGGGAGCCGGACAATTCCAGCAATCGCTGTACCATATCTTGCACCTGCTCTTTTTTTGCATGACCGTTGCCTACCACCGCCTGCTTCACTTGCAACGCAGTGTATTCTGCAACCGGCAGGCTCGCCAGAACCGCAGCGCAAATCGCCGCGCCGCGCGCCTGCCCCAGCAGAAGGGTGGATTGCGGGTTGACGTTAACGAATACTTTTTCTACCGCCACCAGTTGCGGCTGATGCATTTCAATCACCTCACGCAATGAATTGAGAATGACTTTAAGACGTTCAGGCAGCTCGCCCACTGGCGTTTTGATACAACCGCTAGCGACATATATGAGTTTCTGCCCCACTTTGTCCAGCACGCCAAACCCAGTGATTCGCAGACCGGGGTCTATCCCTAAAATACGTGTAGTAGAAGCAAGGCTCATCGGTGTAGGAAAGATTTACCCTTTTCCCTTGCCCCTGCTATTCCCTCTTCATTCATTCCGCAATCACGGCCGTGGTATACACTTCTTGCACATCATCAAGGTTTTCCAGCGCGTCCAATAGCTTTTGCATGCGCACTGCATCGTCACCAGTAAACATGACTTCGACAATAGGCTTCATGGTTACTTCTGCCACTTCCGGCTTAAAACCGGCCCCTTCCAAGCGCTGCTTAACCTCGACAAAATCATTGGGTGCGGTGATAACTTCAATACTGCCGTCATCATTGCTCACTACATCCTCTGCGCCCGCGTCCAGCACTACTTCCATTAGCGCGTTTTCATCAGTGCCCGGTGCAAAAATCATCTGCCCGCAATGTTTAAACAGAAATGACACAGAACCATCCGTACCGAGATTCCCGCCGTACTTGGTGAAAGCATGACGCACATCGGCCACGGTGCGTGTCTTATTGTCGGTCAGGCAATTTACCATCACAGCTGCGCCATTGATGCCGTAGCCTTCGTAGCGAAGCTCAATATAATCCACACCTTCCAGTTCGCCGCTGCCGCGTTTGATGGCGCGCTCCACATTATCTTTCGGCATATTTTGGTCATAGGCTTTTTCCATCGCTAATCGCAGGCGCGGATTGATGGCCGGATCACTATCGCCCAACCTGGCTGCCACGGTAATTTCTTTGATCAGGCGTGTAAAAACCTTGCCACGCCTTTCATCCTGACGGCCTTTGCGGTGCTGAATATTTGCCCATTTACTATGACCCGCCATGACATTTTCTCCGTTGATTGATTCCCGTATCTCGGATGCCGCAAGGATTCGCACCTTATAAGAGTAGCGCGGATTTAAATTCGAAGTGCAACAGCCGATGATAAAGTAGCAAGTCTATTTTTTAGTGTAGCGCACCTTTTGGTTAAAGAATACCTGAAATAATATTCCGCATCTCGGCGCTTTGTGAGACCACTGCCTGTGGCTGACTGTCATACATTACACCTGTTCTAGATGCCTTTGCATCATGGCAGCTGGAGTGTCGCAGGTTGTAAGAGTTGTCGCAGGCTTTAGAATTGTCCGCTTTTGTTACCTTGATTGGGAAGCTGCGTAGGGCGCTTCCCAATCAAGGTGGCACGCTTGGCGGACGGTGCAAGCGGCCCGTTTCAATGCTTGGGGCAGTCTCTTTCCTTCTCGGTTGTAGTCGGCCAGCTTGAGTGGTCCATGGAGCACCGCCAGATTGCCTCCAATTTATGGCACAAAAGCTGTTCCTTGTCCCTGATCCGGACAGGCAAACTTGGCGTTGAAAGCAGGTATATGGATTTCTCGTCAATAGCGGTTGGCGGCTTCCCGGTCGGTAATGCCCGCGAAAGCCAGTTCGTTTGGTAGCCCGTCCCTGGTGGGGGCCGAATGCCCGCTCAGATTGTCCTCTTGCTTCAGGGGAGTAGACCTCGATCATTTCGATACCTGGATGCCGCAAGGCACAACCAAACTGTGTGGGGTTGTTCTGGTCGACTTTGCCGCTTGCCTCCAGCTTGTACTCCAGAGTGTAGCCGCTCTCTTGTTTTTTTCTGCCGTCATTTTTATGTCTCCTTAACTTGAAATTTACCATAAGTTAAGAAATACGTTTTTCAAGGGCAAGGTCAGTTTGTGCGAAATACTTGCGCAATGAATGTCTTTTAGATATACTTTTTAGAGTAAGTAATAATGGTTATTTTAAATAACGATAGAAGGAGTAATACCATGGAAGTATTGGTTCCCATAGTGATTTTCGGCGTTGGCATTATCATCTCCACAACCTTGGCTGGCTTAGGTATTCAACGGATTATAGAGGGTGAAAAAGGTAATAAATAAATATTACTCTGCTTCTATTAAAAATTCTCAAAACGATAAAAATCGTTAACCTATTATTCGCATAAGCACGGCCATATATGGCCGTGCTTTCGTTATTGAAGCATCACACCCACACTTCCCATGCATTTAAATAACACTGAACTCCCCCACTTAATTAAGTTCTTGGTGGTTTCCACAATTTCTTTTTTTTTCGGTGCAATGCATGGCATGTTGCAGGTGATTCCGTCCATACGAGCTTGGCTGGATTCTATCGGCAGCCCTTACGGTGGCCCTGGACACATGATAGATCCATTGGCACATGCACACATAAACTTAATCGGCGGGCTAGTCATATTGGCAATGGGAACCATGTATTATTTGCTGCCCATAATTAGCGGAAAAGCAATTTACTCTTTGCGCTTGATAGACCATTCGTTTTGGTGGACAACTATAGGAGTGTTTTATTTCTATACTACGCAAGTGGTATTTGGCATTGTGGAAGGAAATTTATTACTGGACAATAACCTGCAAGCTATGGCACAAGTACACCGCTTTTATGGACCCATCGTAGCCAGTTCAGGAATGATCATGGCGACAGGTTTTTGCATCTATCTTGTTAACGTCTTACTCACACTTAAAAATAACGACCGGAATCCTTAAGAACTGTTTATTGCTAAGGCGATAAGTTCAACGGGAAGCGCAGGACTCCTTCAGCGCCGTTGCGCTTTATTTTCACCTGTAACACGGACCTGTTGCCTGGAGCAACTTTCGCCGCCCTGCGGTAAACTCCCACCTCCCCATCTTGTATTGCCTGTATCCATTGATCCTGGTCGTCAGTACGGATCGAAACCATAATGTCATGGATCGGCCCACGTTCACCAGTCACTATCACCAAAAATTCGTTTACTCCAGGACGCGGTGGGCTGGGCCTGGATTCAACGCGTACCTCCGCACCCTGCCATTTTTGCGGTTGCGTATCAGCAGCTTGATCTCCACCACATGCTGCTAGCAAGACCAGCAATGACAGCTTAATATATTTAACACATGTTCCCCACGGTCGGTTTGCCGGGGTATGAAAATTATTTTTCTGCATTGAGTTCATGGGATTGCTTTTTATTATTTTTATCTGAATCCAGCGTGCCGCCAATTGACGATCCATATAGATTAACCATGAAACGAACAAAGGCGCTTCCGGCGGCAACATAAAACAAAGCTATGATAAACCCCCAGTCCACCCAAGGGCGCTCATCCCCCGGACGGAGACCCCAAAAAGGAAAACTCAAACCCACCGCAACCAATAACACCGCAACAGTCACTCCTATAAACCAGTAGGGTATACTTTTTTGCGATTCAGGAATGGTTTCTACCAGCTCCCAATCTTCAAGGCCACGTTTGGCCATACGCTCTTCATCAGAAGCATAGCCAAAATGATCATCCGGCTTCTCACCCCAGCGCGGTTCATCTACTTGCGATAGACCTCGATCTTTTTCACCCATATCGCTGGCGATCATAGCTTCCTCCTTTGTTCAGAAAAATGTTGAACAGGGAATCGGCCCATCCAGGTATCACCTGCAGTAACTTCCACAACCACAGAATATAACCCTCGTGGCAAATCCTGCGCGATGGAAAGGATAAGCGATTCTCGTCCGACCGGTGATAATTTAATGTTCTTAGCGCTAAGCTGATAACTGCCCGGCGGCAAACCTAACACACGCACATGTAGCTCCGCTGAGTGATACAGTTTATTGGAAAGCGCAATACGATATTCTTGAACTGTGTGGCCTTGCTGGATATCCGCATTGCCCACTACTACATGATAAGGTTGATATGACAATAATCCCCAAATAAACATCGCCGCACCCAATACCACGAAGGGGGACGTCCAGCCCATTCGGGCAAACAAAGAAATTGCGACGCCACGGAATTTATTTACACTTTTATTTGTGCGCTCGAGCATATCAAAACGTAATAACCCAGGGACTCCTTGTTTGTTATGCAAGCGATTGCAGGCATCAACGCAATCGCCGCAATTGATACAACTGTCATAAATATCGGTTTTGCGCGGATCCAGATCGATAAAACAAGAAGTGACACAATAATTACACTTGGCACACTCATCGCTGCGACTGGCATCGTATGCTATATGCAAAGTTTGCTTGGTTTTAAACGAATGCATCCAAACCCTATAAATGCAGGCGTAGCGGCACCAAAAATGTCTTATTACCGCGATGTCTATTAAAACGATCACGACACATACCGCGTAAATCCAATGCAGCGATCCCGCCAACTTGACATTTTCTTGCAATATTACGAAAGACCATACCACACTTGGCTGATAGAAATAAAATAATGGGATTAGCGCAAAAAACATAGCCGCCACCAAAAATGCAACCCCAAGCAGCGCCCAATTCATGATCTTATTCTTGGCACCCGCCACGCGCGGTGCTTCGCCGGTTAAACTTACATCGGCATGCTTACCTAATAGTTGGTGCGTAAGATTGTTAGCCCACTCGGCCATAGTATTCTGAGGACAAACCCAACCGCAAAACACAGTACCTGCAGTCGAGTACAGCAACACCAAACTACTCGCCAAAAAAAGCCATGCCCCGGTTACCAAGGAAAAATCAGCCAGCCAGATCTG
>JANMWF010000012.1:0-4586 GCA_031393845.1 Nitrosomonadales bacterium
GGCCTGTAATGATTTTTCCATAGGCATAGAATTAGAAGGCACAGACTTCCTGCCCTTCACCGATCAACAGTATGCTGCACTAATCCGGCTGACACGAGTACTCAAGCGTGCCTTTCCGATTCGCGAAATTGCAGGACATTCGGATATAGCACCGGGGCGAAAGACAGATCCCGGGCAAAAATTTGACTGGTCGCGATATCTTGCGAAGGGTGGCTTGAAAACGGACCGAATATGAAATATATAAATATGTATTCTCTGATAAAATATTTTTGTTTTTTCACTTGTTTGTTTAATAGCTTCCTACTACAATTACTCCAGTTAGACCGAAGTAACTACTACATGTAGTAGTTTTAGTATTTCAGGCTACTCACGGATAAAGCGATAATTATTAAAGCGGGTGCTATATGTTACTTGACAATGGTTTCCCCTCCTCCCCAGTGTCGGCACATGATGTTTCCGATGCCACGAATGCTGCCAGCATTCCCTTTGACCAACACAAGGTTATTCGCCGCAATGGTTCCGTAGTTGCTTTTGAGGCAACCAAGATTGCTGTTGCTTTGACCAAGGCGTTTATCGCCGTAAACGGCGAGGCATCCACTCGCGTGCGCGAGCTGGTTAACCAATTGACCGGAATTGTGGTTAATGCACTGTTGCGCCGCCACCCGCACGGGGGGACGCTGCACATCGAAGATATTCAGGATCAGGTCGAACTGGCTCTGATGCGTTCCGGGGAACACGATGTGGCCCGCGCCTACGTGCTTTACCGCGAGGAGCGCACGCGTGAACGGGCCAAGGAAAAAATCGCGCCTGCCCACGTTCTTCAAGTCAACGACAAGGGCGTGCTTCGTCCGCTGGATGAGGCGGGGCTTGCGGCGCGCATCACGGCAGCTTGTGAAGGGCTCGGCGACTCAGTAAGCGCTGCCCCGATTCTAAAGCTGACGCTACGTGATCTTTATGATGGCGTACCAGTTGAAGAGGTACGCAAGTGCGCCATCCTTGCCGCTCGTGCGATGATCGAACATGACCCGGCCTATAGCTTCGTTACCGCCCGTCTGTTGTTGAATAATATCTGCTGTGATGTTATCGGCGAAGACGCCGACATGGCAACGCGTTATGCCGAATATTTTCCTTCATTCATTAAGCGCGGCATTGAGGCAGAACTGCTTGACCTTGACATGGCGAATTTTGACCTGCCGCGATTGGCCAATGAACTAACTGCAAGCCGTGATTTGCAGTTCAGCTATCTTGGCTTGCAAACCTTATATGACCGTTACTTCCTGCACATAAACGAAAACCGAATCGAGCTGCCACAGGCATTTTTCATGCGCGTGGCTATGGGACTGGCGCTCAGGGAAGGTGATCGCAACGCGCGCGCTATCGAGTTCTACCATCTGTTGTCTCGCTTCGATTTCATGAGTTCGACACCTACCCTGTTCAACTCCGGGGCGATCCGTTCGCAACTTTCTTCCTGCTACCTTACTACCGTGCCGGACGACCTGGCCGGTATCTTTGAAGCAGTAAAGGAAAACGCCCTTCTGGCCAAATACTCCGGCGGTCTTGGTAACGACTGGACACCCGTGCGTTCTATGGGCGCACACATCAAGGGCACCAACGGCAAATCGCAAGGCGTGGTGCCATTCCTGAAGGTCGCCAATGACACCGCCGTTGCAGTCAATCAGGGGGGTAAAAGGAAGGGCGCGGTATGCGCATATCTGGAAACATGGCATCTGGACATCGAGGAATTTCTTGAGCTGCGCAAGAATACTGGCGACGACCGCCGTCGTACGCATGACATGAATACAGCCAACTGGATACCCGACCTGTTCATGAAGCGCGTCATGGAAGACGGGGAATGGACACTGTTTTCGCCATCAACCTGCTCCGATCTGCACGACAAATTCGGCACAGAATTCGAGCGTGCCTACGTTGCTTATGAGGCCAAGGCAGCGAATGGCGAGATCACCCTATTCAAAAAAATTTCGGCGGCCAACATGTGGCGCAAAATGCTGACCATGCTGTTCGAGACCGGCCATCCGTGGATCACCTTCAAAGACCCATGTAACATACGTTCGCCACAACAGCATGTTGGCGTAGTGCATAGCTCGAATTTATGCACCGAAATCACATTGAACACCTCCGCATCTGAAATCGCTGTATGCAACCTTGGCTCAGTCAATCTCAAAGCGCATCTGAACAAATTCGGTCAGCTTGACCACGAAAAACTCAAGCGCACCATCACCACCGCCATGCGCATGTTGGACAACGTAATCGACATCAACTATTACGCTGTTGAAAAGGCGCGCAACTCCAATCTCAAGCATCGCCCTGTTGGCTTGGGCATCATGGGATTTCAGGACTGCCTGCATGAACTGCGGATACCCTATGCCTCGAAAAAGGCAGTCGAATTTGCCGACCGCTCCATGGAAGCGGTGTGCTATTACGCCTATTTGGCATCCACAGAACTGGCCGAAGAACGAGGCCGTTACGACAGTTATAATGGCAGCCTGTGGGATCAGGGCATATTGCCGCAAGATACGCTGGAGCTACTGCGTCAGTCACGCGGAGGGCATGTAGAGGTGGATATGTCCACCAGCATGGACTGGGATAAGCTGCGCGCACGCATCAGGCAGTATGGTATGCGCAACTCAAACTGCGTGGCCATTGCGCCCACTGCGACTATATCGAACATCATTGGCGTATCAGCCTGCATCGAACCTACTTACCAGAACTTGTTTGTAAAATCGAACCTGTCCGGTGAATTCACCGTCATCAACGAATATCTGGTGAACGATCTCAAGCGGCTGGGACTGTGGGATGAAGTGATGATAGCTGACCTAAAATATTTTGATGGAAGCCTTGCCAAAATTGATCGCATCCCGGCCGAATTGCGCAGCCTGTATGCAACCGCATTCGAGATTGAGCCGCAATGGGTAATAGAAGCGGCGGCACGGCGCCAGAAATGGATTGACCAAGCCCAATCACTGAACATCTACATGGCTGGCGTGTCGGGACGCAAACTTGACGAAACCTACAAGCTGGCATGGCTGCGCGGTTTGAAGACTACATATTATCTACGTACTATGGGCGCGACTTCGGCGGAGAAATCCACCTCGCGCGCTGGCGAACTGAATGCGGTGCAGATGTGCGCAATTGACAACCCGGAATGCGAGTCATGTCAATGAATGACTATACCATTGCATCCAGCTCGGCTGGACGGATTCGCGTGGAAGACAAACGCATCATTAACTGCAATGCAGACGTTAATCAGCTAGTGCCCTTCAAGTACAAATGGGCTTGGGAGAAGTACATCTCCGCCTGTGCCAACCACTGGATGCCGCAAGAGGTCAATATGTCCGCCGACATTGCGCTATGGAAGAATCCCAACGGGCTGACCGATGATGAACGCCTCATGGTCAAGCGCAATCTTGGATTTTTCACCACAGCAGACAGCCTTGCGGCTAATAATATCGTGCTTGGCACCTATCGCCACATCACCAACCCTGAATGTCGCCAATACCTGCTACGTCAAGCGTTCGAGGAGGCGATTCACACACACGCTTACCAATATATCGTTGAAAGCCTAGGCCTGGATGAAGGCGAAATTTTCAACATGTATCATGAGGTTTCCAGCATACGTGAAAAAGATGAATTTTTACTGCCCTTTATCGACACCCTGACCAATCCGAACTTCAAGACAGGCACGCCGGAAACGGATCGCCAGTTATTACGCAGTCTGATTGTCTTCGCCTGCATCATGGAAGGACTGTTCTTCTATGTCGGCTTCGTGCAAATTTTAGCGCTGGGACGTCAGAATAAAATGACCGGTGCCGCCGAACAGTACCAGTACATCATGCGCGACGAATCCATGCACCTCAATTTCGGTGTTGATGTAATCAATCAGATCAAGTTGGAAAACCCTCACCTGTGGACACCTGAATTCCGTGAAGAAATTCGCAGCCTTATGCAGCAAGGCGTGGAGCTGGAATACCGTTATGCCGAGGACACCATGCCCCGTGGCGTGCTTGGCATGAACGCATCAATGTTCAAAGAATATCTGCGTTTTATCGCCAACCGCCGTTGTCAGCAAATCGGGCTGGATGTGCTATACCCAGGAGCTGGTAATCCGTTCCCGTGGATGGCGGAAATAATTGATCTCAAGAAGGAGAAAAACTTCTTCGAAACGCGCGTTACTGAATATCAGACAGGGGGCGCACTATCTTGGGATTAACAAGCTTCGGTCGCACTGCATTCGGTGTGTGCTGGGGAAGGTAGTAGTTGTTAATGTTGTATTTCTTTGAACTTTGATTACCAAAGGAGGTTGAAATGGCAGCAGTACAGAAAGCTAAACCAGCAACTAAATCGGCAGTAGCAGCCAAAAAGCCTGCAGCTAAAGTAGCAGCCAAAAAGCCTGCAGCTAAAGTAGCAGCCAAAAAGCCTGCAGCTAAAGTGGCAGCCAAAAAGCCTGCAGCTAAAGTGGCAGCCAAAAAGCCTGCAGCTAAAGTGGCAGCCAAAAAGGCTGCAGCTAAAGTGGCAGCCATAAAGCCGGCAGCGACAGTGGGCGCCAAAAAGGCGGCAGCTGAAGTGGG
>JANMWF010000077.1:0-7142 GCA_031393845.1 Nitrosomonadales bacterium
CATTGGGCTTTGCCATGCTGGCATACAACCTGATGAGTTTGTTTCGACAAGCTATGTTACGAGGCTCGGTACAACATACCCTTGCCACCTTGCATCACAAGGTATTTTATGTAGGGCGTTCTGGCACAAAGACCCAGACAAACGACAACTAAACTTGGCGGCCGCAGGTAAGGTCTGGAATGGCGACAACACTGCCCCGTAGAATCTTAAATGGACAATCTGGGTTCATCAGAACTGCCACAAGTAACTAGAAAATTATTGATTTTTTGTCTCATGCAAGGTATACTGCTTCGCTTTCGGGGTGTAGCGTAGCCTGGTAGCGCGCCTGCTTTGGGAGCAGGATGTCGGGAGTTCGAATCTCTCCACCCCGACCATATATCTTAGTGGTACAGAGTCGAATGGCTCTACAGGAAATTGTGCCCGTAGCTCAACCGGATAGAGCACCAGCCTTCTAAGCTGGGGGTTACAGGTTCGATTCCTGTCGGGCACGCCAACGACATATCTTGTTGAGTTTTACCCCGTGGTGGCTGTAGCTCAGTTGGTAGAGTCCCGGATTGTGATTCCGGTGGTCGTGGGTTCGAGCCCCATCAGTCACCCCATATAGAATAAGGCTTGCAGAGATGCAGGCTTTTTTTACATCTTTCTTTGCCGTCGTTCTTTTGTGGGTAGCGGTAATGTATGCTGTGAATAAGTGCAGGGGCACGTATATCTACAAAACTGGTTTTTTGTTTACGACTCCGAGCTTCTTTTATTTCTTCAGTCGTCATTCCCTTAGGGTAATCAGTTCTAAATGGGACTTTCCATTCAAACTCTGACTGAGGGTATAGTTTCCTGTACTTATCTCCTAAATCATTTAATTGGTGGATAATTTTTCTTGATTCAGGGTCACGACATAGAATGGCCCCTTAGGAACAACTCAACTGAATGAGCAGAAAGAAGAGAAATTACAGATGCTTGTGGCCAAGTCCAACAAGACTGATCCGCTAATGTCATGCCTTTGCATAGTGTTCTTGCGCCATTTAAATAAGCCTGGGCGAATAGAAAGATGCGCTCTTATTCCTCTAAGTTACTCAATTCGGAATTGGTGGCAAAATGTGAGAATGTAACATTTTGCCACCATGATTGATTTCGACTGCCAGAATTTAATGGAAAGCTCCAAGTCGTTGTAATTTTGGAGGACTGTCGATTCAGGCGATTTAATAATGCTGAACATTCAGGGCTAAGAGAGGCCTAATTAAGTTAAATTTCTTACTGTATTAATATAATAACCATATGATTAAATTAATTATTATGTAATAAGACGAACATATTAAATATTCAAACTAAAAACTCTCGAAAAATTATAAACTAGGTAGCTTTATCACTTGCTCAGATGAATTATAGAGTCGGTCATCAAATAGTTGATTAGAACATCTAGATTCCTGCCTTCGCGGGAATGACGAATCGTACTATTTTGCCGACTCTTTAGGGATTTGCGCTGTTCTATCAGATGCAGGTGACAATATTGTCACCGTAATTCGGCGATTTCGCGCGCGTCCATCCGCCGTGTCATTGGAGGTAACTGGATGGTTAGCGGCGGAGCCTATCGCTTTCAGGTTCCTTGACTTTAACCCATGCTCGATAAATAAGCGCACTACGCTACTGGCACGTGCCGAGGACAACTCCCAATTGGATGGAAACTTCTGAGTCTTAATCGGGATGTCATCGGTATGTCCTTCGACTTCAATGGCCAGATCGACCTGCTCCAATACCTTCGCCACTTCGGCCAAAATGTTTATTGCACCGCCTTGTAATACTACATCACCCTGATTGAATAGTGCGCTAGCATTAATTTCGATCGCTACGCCGCGATTAGTCTGCATCACACTGACTTGGCCATTTGTTACCAATGCGTTCATGACTTGATTGATATTTTTTGTGATGTCCTGCATGGCTTCCTGCTGTTGTTCGGCCAACTTGGCGTTCCTCCTGTCCACCAGGGATTTCAGTAATACGTCCTGCTCGTTGGTTGAAACAGTAGCTTCGGATTTGACTATTTGTTTACCAAATGCGGAAGTCAATGAGGCACTGAATATTTGATATTTACTTTCATTCACCGAAGAAATTGCATACATCACTACAAAGAAAGCAAATAATAGAGTGATAAAATCGGCATATGAGATCAGCCAACGATCATGGTTCTCATGTTCTTTATGCCTTACCCGGCGCGCCATGGCTTAAGGAATAAATCCCTGCAACTTGCTTTCGATGAAACGTGAACTCTCGCCACTGGCTATAGCTGTCAGTCCATCTACCAATATTTCACGCATTACTACCTGTTGCAGAATCAACATTTTTAATTTATTGGCCATGGGCAAAAAAACTAGATTCGCAAGCGCCACACCGTAAATGGTAGAAATAAACGCAACCGCAATACCTGCTCCCAGTTTTGACGGTTCGCCAAGACTCTGCATGACGTGAATCAACCCAAGCACAGCGCCTAAAATGCCGATAGTCGGCGCATAACCTGCTGCTGATTCCCATACACGTGCAGATTGGAATCGCAATTGTTCATACGTATGGTTATCTATCTCCAGTACTTCTCGAATTTTTTCCGCACTGTTGCCGTCCACCAGTAGTTGAAGTCCTTTTTTCACAAATGAATCGCTGTTTCTGGCAATGTGTGGTTCCAGAACAAGTATTCCTCCCTTGTGTGCCTGTCTGCTCCAAGAGGTAATCTGGTAGACTAACTTCTGCGGGGATAACTTTGGTGTAACGAACACCCATCGGCCCATTTTGATGCCAGCTAAAAAAATATTTAATGGGCTTTGCAGCATCACGGCGCCCAGTGTACCGCCGAACACGATGAGAAAAGCCGCGCCCTGAAAAAGAATGGATAGCTCACCGCCTTCAAGTAATTGTCCGCCTATAATGCCGCCCACGCCAAGCAACAGACCGGCTAAGCTAAGCTTGTCCATTAATTAATGCCCTTTTAACGAACTACGCAAACGAGCTACCGCTTGGCTGTGCAATTGGCATACCCGCGATTCGCTTACGCCCATCACCTCACCGATTTCGCGTAAGTTCATATCCTGCTCATAATGCATGCCCATCAATATGCGCTCACGTTCCGGTAAATTTTCGATTGCCTTAATTAACGCGCCGCGAAAACGTTCATCTTGCAACAGTTCGAGTGGATTGGCATCGCCTTCAAAATCATAACGCTCAAAGAAATCCTCTTCACCTTCGCTGTGAAAATCCTCATAATATATTAATTGTGCGCCTCGCGACGTGAACAACATATGTTGATATTCGGTCAGCGGCATGCCCAACTCCTGAGCAAGCTCCGTTTCACTTGGCGGCTTGCCCAAGCGTTGCTGTAGTTTGCTGATGGCTGCTTCAATTCGACGCATATCGCGGCGCAAGCTGCGCGGCATCCAATCGGCTTGGCGCAGTTCGTCCAGCATTGAACCGCGGATGCGCTGCGAGGCGTAAGTTTCAAACTGCGCGCCACGCAACTCATCATAGCGCCCAGCTGCCTCCAAAAGGCCCATCATGCCAGCCTGTATAAGGTCATCTACTTCTATGCTGCTGGGCAATCGCAGCATCAAATGATGCGCAATACGCTTCACTAGCGGCGCATATTCTGTGATGCACTGTTCCTTGTCGCTGAATCCGCTTGCTGTGTACATAATTTTTGTTATTGAAATTTATATTGATTATGAAAGGTGTCACTGTAGCAACCATCACTCTCGTTTCGATACACTCAAAACAGGTTGGCTTTGGTGAAACACGAATCCAAAATTTAAAATACTTTTTTAAAATTCATGAAATCCTGCCTTTGCGGAAATGACTGGTTTAAGTAAAATATGGCGCAATGTATTAACGCCATATATCAGTTAGATGAAAACTTACTAATAAAAAGTATTTTAAACGATGCCACATCAAAATGTTGTTTGATTTATTATAGGGCACCTCTAAAAATCCAATTTTCGTCACAATACAGCGTTACTCTAAAAAATTATCGCTTACATATCAACTATATGCCGCGCTCAAATTTTTTACTCGTGCCCTGCATTGCCTAGAAACTTGAATTTTAGAGGCGTCCTATAGATGCGCCTCATGTAATCTTCATTAGTTTGCGTGTGACCTAATTCAGGGTGCTTACCTGCCGAATCAATCGCTGCATAATATGGGGCAGACCTCCTAACTCCTCGTTCTCAGCGGTGGGCAGCAACATAAGGTTACGTCCCAGTTCGCCAAATGCCAATGCAGACTGTGCAGTTGGGAACACATCAAGAATTGGGCGGCATAATTGTGTCGCACGTTTGAGTTTTTCATCGAACGGAATATAACCTAGATATTCCACGCATACCTGCAAATGTTGGCGTGCCACCTGCGCCACGTTACTAAATATAAGACGTGCCGCCTGCTCATTACAGGCCTTATTAACAATAATGCCAAAGTTCTGGCGGCCATCCTGCATTGCCATGCGCTTGATCAAGGCATAACTTTCAGTGATAGCAGAGGCAGTGGAGTTGAGTACTAGCAGTAGCGGCTGATTGGGTGCTAGGCTACCAGGAGTATCTGGCTCCCTGTATGTCGTTGCATCCACTAGTACAACATCAACCTCACTGGAGGCTTCCGCCAAACTCTCTAGTAATTGCTCACGCTCCTGTGCACACAATGTTGGCAGGGCTTGAATGGCAAGTGCTACAGGCAGTATGCGTATATTCTGTGAGCCATTCTGCAGCAAAATCTCGTGCATCGTTTTTCCGCGCCGTACAGCATGCAACAAGTCATGATGTGACTTAAGAGCAAGCATTTTACTTACATTGTTGTGCGACTGGCTCTCGTCCAGTATAAGCACCTCTTTACCGGCTCGCGCCAAGGCTGTAGCCAGATTCACCACTACACTGGTCGCACCGAAGCCAGTTCGGGCAGCGGCCACCGTGATCACGCGCGTGGAAGCACGAACCAGCAGACGGCGCAATCCTTCTGCTTGATCAGTTACGCGTTCAAGTTGCATATTCCTCCCGCATTACAGGTGCCGCACCTACTCCCGCCATCAGCGCAGGGAACTCCAGTTCATGCAAAGAGAACGGAGCCGTATTAGCAGATTGTTTGAAGGCGCGATGCAATAGATATTCCATGTTCACTTCGTGCAAGTCTTCCGGCACGCGTTGTCCGTTGGCAATGTAGTGTAATGTCAATTTGTGGCGCATTGCTACATCCAGTACCGTACCGAAGGTTACTGCTTCGTCCAGTTTGGTGGGGATGCAACCAATGACCCCTGCACCGTTGTACATGCACACCACATCATTTAGGGTGTCACCGCTACTGGTGGCATTAAGCAACAACAGACGTTGCACTCCAGTAGCATTGAACATCTCGGTTTGTGCTGCCATGCGACTATCGCGCTGCCCCATACCGATGGTATCAATCAGCACCAAATGTTTTTGCTTCAGGCCGGACAAGGTGAGACGTAAATCTTCGGTGTCGCGCACTGTATGCACTGCCACACCAAGTATTTTGCCATAAATGCGCAATTGTTCATGCGCACCAATTCTATAGCTGTCGGTGGTAAGTAATGCCACCCTGTCTGCACCATAACGAACCACTGCACGTGCCGCTAATTTAGCCGTGGTGGTGGTTTTTCCAACGCCGGTGGGACCTACCAGTGCAACCACGCCGCCGCGCACGATTAAGTCTTCTTGCCTCGAGGCGATACGCAAGTTGTTCTCAAGCACTCGACGCACCCATTCCATATTGGCCTCAGCTGGCATTTTGTCAATCATCTGCCGCGACAGTGCTGGGCTAAATCCGGCATTCAGCAGATCGCGCAACATACGAGTGCGTTTAGGGTCGCGCTGCTGTCTATCCGACCAAGATAGACAGTCCATCTGTTCCTGCATCATATTGCGCATGAACTTGATCTCACTGAGGATGCCTTGCTGCTCCAGTTGCATTGTTGATATGGATGATATTGCAGGCTCCGCCATAACTGCGGCAGGCGCGCGTTCGTGCGTTGCTATCGCTGCTCGGACTGGTACGGGAGCCGGTTGCCTGGACTCATGTGTCAACTGGGCAAATTCCGCGCTGGCCAGCGCCATAATCTCGACCCCGCTGTCCACCTTACGGTTTGATAGGATAACCGCATCAGCACCCATCTCAATGCGTATCAACCGTAATGCTTCGCGCGAAGTTGTGGCCACAAATTTTTTCATGTTCATGCTCTCCCTCCTACCATTGAAGTTACCCGTACCGCCTTGAAGCCGGGCACTTCTTCATGCGAAATAACTTTGAGTTGCGGTAACGCACGTTTCAGAAAACGTGCCAGTAAATCGCGTAACTGTCCCGGCACCAACAGCACCGTGGGCAGCCCTAATTGTTCTTGCATCTGTGCAGCAGTTCGCGCCTCACGCAAAAGTGTATCGGCCAATCCGGGTTCGATAGCCAAATTGCTGCCGCCCGTCTGCATGGCCTGCATCAAGATATATTCCAGCTCTTTATCCATACCGATGACCTGTAATTCCTGCGCCGCAGGGTAGAACTGCTGAACGATGGCCGGGCCAAGCGCAACACGTACTAAGGCGGTAAGGTGGTATGCGTCCTGTGTCTGAGCGGCACACTCCGCCAATGTTTCCAATATGGTGCGCATGTCACGGATATGCATTCCTTCGTCGAGCAAGTTTTGCATCACCTTCTGCACAGTAGAAAGCGGTAGCAATTTAGGGATAAGATCTTCGGTCAACTTGGGTGATAGCTTGCTTAAATGATCGAACAATTGCTGTAATTCCTGTCGACCCAGTAGTTCAGCAGAATGGGTATGGATAAGATGGCTTAGATGGGTGGCGATAACCGTGCTGGCATCAACCACCGTATAGCCCATAGACTGTGCCTGGTCGCGCATCGCTGTTTCTATCCAGATAGCAGGCAGGCCGAATGCCGGGTCATGTGTCTGGGTACCGGGCAATACACCGCTGACGCTGCCGGGGTTAATTGCCAGATGCATATTAGGAAAGGCGTCGCCCGTGCCAATTTCCACCCCTTTCAGGGTAATGCGGTAAGTATTCGGGCGCAGGTCAAGATTGTCGCGGATATGAACTGCAGGTGGCAAAAATCCGATGTCATGTGTAAATTTCTTGCGTATCCCCTTGATG
>JANMWF010000098.1:0-9995 GCA_031393845.1 Nitrosomonadales bacterium
CTCGGCCTTCAGCTCGCGCGCCAGGCGGAACCACCAGGAGAACCTGTTGCGCTTGGCGAACTTGCCACACAGACTCACACCCGGCAACATAAACACGTGCGCCGCAAAGGTCGGCGCCACGCTGCGCTGAACACGGCTGAACGTCATGCGCTGCGTATTGCCGCCAAAAAGCTGCGCTACGCGGCGGAGTTTTTTGCTGGCATCTACCCGCATAAACGTGCGCGCCTCTACCTCGCGGCACTGGCTACGCTGCAGAATGTGCTCGGCGCGCTGAACGACGCTGCGGTCACGCAGCGGCTGCTCGCCGAATTGTCCGCACCTCGCGGGCAGGCGACTGGTATCGTTATCGGATGGACAGCCCGCTCAAGCCAAGTAAGCTTGCAACAAGTTTATCAGGCGTGGCGAAATTTCACGCGGCAAAAGGTATTCTGGAAATAATGCGGCTGCTGGTAAAAAATGCTGTCGTTTCTTCACATTGCGTGGAGTGAATGCCAAAGGGAGAACAGCATGAAGCTTCAAATATTGGGCTGTAGCGGCGAGGTGCTCGAATTCTAAGCAAGCTGTGAGTGGCTGTAACCATCGGGATATAGAATAGCTGTTTTGTCATCGGAGGACTTTACTTTGGATCTAATTTTATGGCGGCATGCGGATGCCGAAGACGGCATACTGGACGACGCACGCAAACTTACCGCGAAAGGCGAAAAACAGGCTCAACAGGTGGGGCGGTGGCTCAAATCCCATCTTCCAGAGGGTGCGCGCATCTTGGTCAGCCCGGCAAAACGGGCGCAACAAACAGCAAGCGCCCTGGGCCGGGAGTTCGAAACCGCAAGAGAAGTCGGCACAGGAGCATCCGTCATATCGGTAATGGCTGCAGCAGACTGGCCGAATGCCCAGGGTGCGGTAGTTGTGGTTGGCCATCAGCCTACCTTGGGACGCACCGCTGCTGCATTGCTGTCGGGTGTCGAGGCTGACTGGAGCATCAAGAAGGGCTGCGTGTGGTGGTTTAGCAACCGCTTACACGATGACGAAACGCAAACCATACTACGCGTAGTGATATCGCCGGAGTTTCTTTAGGTCATAAGGTCAATACCGCTTATAAATGCCCAATGATTATTCATTTTCTTGGCATGCACCCATGCCAAATCAGGTCGAAAGGCTACCCAGTTGGCCGAGGTATTGAGTTTCATCAGAAGGTACCCTTCATCGTCAATTTGGCGGTGCAATGTTCAATACAAGCTTTGCGACCTTCGCAGAAAATGAAAACCGTGTAGCATTCAAGAGACTTTTTGAATCCAATACCCAAAAGGAAGCACACTCACATGAAGGTCATTGCCTGCTACAACATTAAGGGAGGTGTTGGTAAAACCGCAACGGCGGTCAATCTGGCCTATTTGGCAAGTCGAGAGGGTGCCCGAACATTGGTTATGGACTTGGACCCTCAAGGTGCGGCTTCATTCTATTTTCGTGTTAAACCCAAGATAAAAGGTGGCTTAAAAACGCTTATGGATGGCAAGCAAGGTTTGGATGAGCTAATCAAGGAAACTGATTATGCCAATCTCGACCTTATTCCTACGGACTTTTCCTTCCGCAATATGGATCTGTTTTTGGAAGAAGCAAAAAAACCAACGCGGCAATTACGAAAATTGCTCAAGAGTCTGGATGACGACTATGACGTTGCTTTTCTGGATTGTCCGCCCAGTATTTCGCTAGTATCTGAAAACGTATTTCAGGCGGCTGACATCTTATTAGTGCCGACCATTCCTTCTACTTTATCGTTGTTAACGTTCAACCAGATTATGAAGTTCTGCAAAGAAAACAATCTGGATGATCTTCTGGTGATTCCATTTTTTTCCATGGTGGACATTCGCAAACAGCTACACCGGCTTATCGTTGAGAAGCCACCGAAAACTTTAGCCGGATTGCTTAACACTACTATTCCCTATGCCAGCGATATAGAACGGATGGGGCTTAATCGCGCAGCCCTTGCCAGCTATGCTCCCAAGTGCAGGGCCGCTCTGGCTTATGAGTCGCTATGGGCAGAAATTAAAGAATGCCTGAATTGATGTTTTCATTCTGTAACGAGGGGGCAATTCAGGTAGAAATTTAATCTCCTACCTTCCTGAACAAAGGCTACGACATCACTTAAATAAATTCTTTACTTTTATGTAACTCCCCTGAAACATTACTTCATTATCCTGCGCCAGTACATTCACAGGAGATGACGATGCTTAATCTGATTCAGCAACCCGGACAGCCGAACAACTTTCAGGCCTTGAACTCAGCTATCATTAATGCAGAAGTGAGAGAGTCGCATCGATTGAGATACCAAATAGTCGTATCAAAAATGAGTGTCTATTTGAGTAATGCCAATGAAGAGATTGAACGTAAAATGTTTAACCACTTTTGTGAACGCGTGCTACCAGTTACTCTTCGTGACTGGATGACCAAACGTTAATATTGCTGGCCTTAGGATGACGATGCAAATCTTGAACCAGGAACCTCGGCAACCACGACACAAGTTCACCACCAGCTTCGCAAGAACTGGCGCAGAACTTGAAGAGGCGCAACGACTGAGATACAAGGTATTTATCGAAGAAATGGGCGCGACTTGGCATTGTGCCAGCGAAAAGATTGATGATGACAATTTTGATCTCTACTGCGAGCATCTTTTGGTACGCGATAACAACGACAATAAGGTAATTAGTACCTGCCGTATCATGCCGCCTGAACAAGCACAAGCCCGTGGTAGTTATTTCACTGAAACTGAATTTGACTTGTCTCGATTATTTCAAATACGCGACCGAATAGCCGAGGTAAGTCATTTATGCTGTCATCGTGACTACCGCGACAGAGCAACCATTGACCAGCTGTGGAATGGCTTGAATAATTACATGTTCAGCCATAAACATACCTATCTGATCGGATGTGTCAACCTCAGCATGGATGATGGTGGACATTATGCCGCTAGTGTGTATTACAAAATTCATCAGCAATACGCAGCATCCGCTGAATATCGCGTGTTCCCGCGCTGCACACTGCCACTAAAAACATTAAATAACTCGCTAGATGTAAGCATTCCGCCTTTGCTGAAAAGTTACCTGCGTCAAGGTGCTTATATTTGCGGCGCACCGGCATGGAACTCTCATTTCAATACTGCCGATTTGTTCATCATAGTGCCTTTGTTACACCTAAATTCAAGATAGTACACATTAACGCGCATGCAATATTCTGGGGGAATTAGAAAGCCGCTAGCCAGCTCATCCTGGTTGTTTCGCTCGGAAAGACAACAACTTGCAAGCAAGGATCAAGCGAACTTTTAGGCTAGCAATATTCACTGTGGTCATGCTCGCAGCGACCGCAGATATCGTTACCGTGTTACTTAACGAATTCTGCACAGCCACAATGACAGTTCTCCCAGCCCATTTGACGATCTGGATCTAGGGTGAATAGGTTTTTAGTGATCCAGCTCAAACTGTTGGTATCACAAATATTGAACTCATAAAAATGTAATAGCTCATGCATGGTTATGCTCTCCTTTGTAATTTTTTCACCAACTGAAGCAACGTCAATGTCCTTCATTTTTACTCGACGCTGGCCGATGCCAACGAGGCGCGCGATTGGCGTATCCACGCCGAATTCGCCCAGCCGAAAAAACTATCCCGAACATTTGTGCCACATTCGCTACAAGAATGCCGAGACCGGCAAAACATTGGTGTTCATTACCAACAACTTCGTGTTGTCGGCAGCTACCATCTGCGCGCTCGACAAGACACGCTGGCAGGTAGAGCTGTTCTTCAAGTGGATCAAGCAGCATCTGCGCATCAAAAAGTTTTACGGCAACTCAGAGAATGCTGTGAAGTCGCAAATCTGGATCGACGTATCGGTCGATGTCCTCGTCGCTGTAGGGCACCTCTAAAAATCCAATTTTGTGAGCAGCCGCTTTGCGGCTTGCCTGCTTACCCCGTTTCGTCACAATACGGCGTTACTCGAAAAAAATTATCGCTTACATATCAATTATATGCAGCGCTCATATTTTTTACTCATGCCTTGTCTTGCTTAGAAACTTGAATTTTTAGAGGCGCCCTGTACTTGAACGTCCGCCTAATCTGACATGTGCTGGGATTAGCGAATCTGCCTTTGCGTTGATCTGTCGTTTGGGTTGCCGCGTTCCCCAAGCATTGCTGGGCACGCGCTTCGGAAACCTACAGCGTGCCGGCGCAGAAGGAACTAGAACCTATGGCGTCGGCCTTACTTGCGTATTGCGCGAACAAGGGATTGAGATATGAGAGGTTAATCGCCCGGATCGGTCTATCCTTCATCCGCAAGGAAAATCTGATCTGACCGATGTCGAAAGTGCGGCACGAGCGGTGCCTCCCGGCAAAGCAAATGCTGTTCCGAAATTTCAATCCGCTGCTGCAGACCTTGGCGGGCACGCTCCGATTGCATGCCAAACGCTGGTTACACCTGACTGCCGAGCTGAAGGAACTTGACGCGACACTGGAGCAATTGACAGCCCAGACGGCCAAACGTTTTCGCAGTCAATTTGGCATTGGGCCACAAACTGCGGCAACACTTTTGTCTGTAGCGGGTGACAATCCTGAACGACTACTCAAAATAGGAGCGTCAATGCGCCGATGGAGAGTCTCTTTGGTACGCTCAAAATGGAAAGTTTGCATCACTATCGCTTTACCAACTGTGAGCAGGCTAGGCAAGTGGTTTTTGAATACATCGAGGTGTTCTACAATCGTATCCGGCGTCATGCGAATATTTGTAATCAAGCCTCCGCGGATTTCGCTAACCAGTTTTATGCCAGCAGGCAACAATCTGAGGCCTAATTATAATGGGCTTGCCTACCCACTAAATTTGTCCGTCTACTCAATTGGACTTCGTTCAAAAAAAACATGAGAAATGAAAAGCGGATAGATTATGTGCTGTTAAATCAGATAGCAAAAATTTGTTGCTGACTTGTTAATGCTCACTAAGAGCAGGCTTTATGAACAGAAAAAAATTTGACAATTTCACCAGTCTGCCTACAATCCGCTCTTCAGATTTTCTTTTGGGTTGTTAGCTCAGTTGGTAGAGCATCGGACTCTTAATCCGTTGGTCATGTGTTCGAGTCACATACAACCCACCAATAATATCAAAGACTTGCAGTGATGCAGGTCTTTTTTAATTTGCATATTATTTAGTTGGTGTCCATTTTTTGCAGCTTACCTCAGTGCCGCCGCTGTGCAGTTTAACGGGCAGACTGGCAGATAAATTCAAACATATTTTGGGCAGATCAATAGGCACGTATTATCTCAAGCTAACAATAATTAAATGGTACGGGTATTCATTTTTCAGGGCTGTCAACTTGCAATTAAGATAGAGCGTTAATGATTACAACGGCAATCACGCCGCCACCATTTAGGAGATAAACATGTTGAAAGCAGTATTTAGCATTACCGCAATAACCCTCGCATTTGCTACCTCCAGCTATGCCGTTGACACCCCAAAAATTGACAGTCGTGAAGCTAAGCAGGAACAGCGCATTGATCAGGGTATTAGATCCGGTGCCTTGACACCAAAAGAAGAGGCAAAATTAGATGCCGGACAAGCCAAGGTAGAAAAAATGGAAGAGAAAGCCAAAGCCGACGGCACCGTCACTAAGCATGAACGCAAGCGCATCAAACATGAGCAGGATGTGCAAGACAAGAAAATCCACAATATGAAGCACAACGAAGCTCACACGCATTAATCCATCACTCATACGCTAACCCGTCATTCGAGGGGGCGCCACGCCAAAAACGGCGTGGCGTCGTTCATTTAAACGTTAGCACTTAAATATATATCAGTACAAAGAAATAACAATGCCATCATTTATTAGCCTAGGAAGGTTGTTTCTCTCGGCCGTGTTCAAGATAGTGCTGTTGGTCATGTGGCGACCGATGCATGCTGGACCGATACGTGACCGCATCATGGAGCATCGCTTGGAGAAACAAGCAAGAGACAATGAGGATAGCGAACATGCTGAGCCTGTGTCGTTGCCTAACGGGGCGCGACTCGTGAGTGATGTTCCCTACGGTAAGGATAGCCAGCAGCGCATGGATGTCTACCTACCACAACAAGCAAAAGGCGCACCGGTGATCTTCATGGTGCATGGTGGCGCCTGGCGTTGGGGAGATAAAGGCGCAACAAATGTTGTCCAAAACAAAGTAGCCCGCTGGGTATCTGAAGGATTCATTTTTATCTCTGCCAATTACCGTTTACTTCCCAAGGCGCGCCCATTAGAACAGGCGCAAGATATTGCCAGTGCGATTGCCGCAGCGCAAGGCAGGGCAGCATCGTGGGGGGGAGACCCTAAGAAATTCATTGTGATGGGTCACTCAGCGGGCGCGCATATTGTCGCCCTCCTAACCGCTTCACCCGATATGGCCTTTAAGCTGGGAGCCAAACCATGGCTTGGTACCATTTTGCTCGACAGTGCTGCATTTGACATGGTGAAAATCATGGAAGCGAAGCATGCTAATTTGTATGATGTCGCCTTTGGAAATGATCCTGCTTACTGGCGAGCTGCGTCACCTCTTCATATACTTTCTGAAACTGCTATTCCATTCTTGGCTGTATGCTCTACGCGCCACACGGATTCATGCCCGTGGGCAGCCGAATTTGTCACTGAGGCAGAATCACTTAAAGTGCATGCAAGCGTTCTGCAGCAAGATCTCTCACACAAAGATATCAATCTGCAGTTAGGGCTCGAAGGCAGCTACACCAATGCGGTTGAATCATTCATGGGTGGACTCGATGCGTCTGTAATGCGGAGGTTAACAAGTCATTAGATAAGGGGCGCGCTAAAGTGCGCTTCTGTTTTCATTCGTTCGTGTTCTGCTGAATGGAGCATCGTCCCTTGAGTTGAGGCTCATAAAGTTTCCAAGTGTTTTATGAGCAAAGGGTTGGCCAACCACACTATTTGTGCAACTGATTTACTTGATTGCTATCACCATCGAGTCCGGCCCCACGAGATGTTCAATTCGCATTGAGGAGAATCCTGCCTCCTTCATCCAGGCAGTACAGTCGCTGCCGGTATAGTCGAAGCCTCCAGGTGTTTCAATAAGCATGTTCAGACTCATCATCAACCCAAAGGCATTTTTCGAGCGATCATCGTCAATGATGGCTTCGTAAACGACAAGTGCCCCACCAACCGGAATTGCATCAAATGCCTTTTTAATGAGCATCTTTTTTATGGGCAGATCCCAGTCATGCAGGATGTGTCCCATCAGGACAACGTCGGCTTTTGGAAAGTCTTGTTTGAAAAAATCGCCAGGTTGAAACATCAGACGATCCTTGACGCCAAGGGTTGCAACGTAATCTTCAAAAATCGGTGCTGCTTCCGGCAAATCAAACCCCGTGCCTCGAAGATGTGGATTTGCTAATGCGATTTGTGCTGCAAGATCGCCTTGCGCGGTTCCAACGTCAACGTAAGTACTGTAATCCCCCCAAGGAAAGGTGTGGGCGATTTTTATGTTGGCACCGTGGCTGACACCGGTCATTGCGCCGAGGAACTCCTTCAGGCGCGCAGGGTCGGCGTAAAGAGTTTCGAAAAAACCAGCAGCACCATTCTTGACTTCGTTTTGCGGCATCCCGGTTCGAAGCGCCTCAGTGAGATGACCCCAGAAAGGATAAAGGCGATGATTGGCCATTTCGAGAATGCCACCTACGTAGGAGGGCTTTTTTCGATCGAGGAAGAGGTCAGTCTCGGGCGTGTTAGCGTAACCATCAGCATTTCGTTCCAGAAATCCAAGCGCCACGAGGGTGTCGAGAAAGTCGCGTGCCGAGCGAGGGTGCAGGCCAAGGCGTCCGCTAAGGGAATCAAAGGATTCCGGGCCGTGCGATAACTCGGTAAAAACGCCCAGTTCTACAGCGCTTAAGAGTGTCTTTGAAGCCCAAAACGCCATCCCTGTTTGCAGGATTTTTTCCGGATTCAGTGGTTCGATCATGCATTTCTCCTTATTTCACAATAGATATATTCATGTGATACACACCAATTCAGTTTGCCGATTATGTCACACAACACACTGAATAAACACGCAAAAATCAATTCATGAACTGATCGTGTATCCGTTTCCGGAGTGGCGCTACACCAACGCCTGCATGGCAAATCCGATCACCAGCATAAGTGACGTTAAGCCTATGCAAAAGCCGATCATGCGGCGGCGATTGAGTTGCGTCCACAGTACGACACCAGTTAATGACAGCAGGATAATGCTTCCAGCCAACGTATCCGCAAGAAGAATCCAAGGTATACCAACGCCGTTACCTTTGTGCAGATTGTTCAAAGTACCGAATACATTTTGGTCGCTACGCTTGATGGTAACGAAGTGGTTGCCGACCCAATATTCTGCCTGCAGGTTGGTTTGGGGCGAGCTAAATGTAACGGACCAGTGCGCAGGTTGTTTCATGGTTTTGTCACCCCATGCCACAGGCTTGGCCGGTTCACTACGTTCCCGTGAGGCAGGATGATCGACCATCAATTCTTTTTGCAGCCAGCTTGCCATTTCTTTTACATTGGCAGGTGCGGGGGTAGGTAAAGGAATTTGCAGCATCGTTTCTTGAACTTGCGCAGCCGGTATTTTCAGCACGGTGCGATGATTCTGCAAGATTCCTGTCACCCCGAAAAGCAAGCCTAAGGCCGCACCCCAGAGACCGATCCAGCCATGTGTCTTGCGCAGCCATTTCAAGAAAACGGCACGCCGTGAACGGATGTCCCGGTCTTTGGAATCAATCAGATCGTTATCAGCGCCGCTCGCTGGGCTGACATTGTGAGATTTATTGAATTGAACAATTGTTGTCACAGGGTCATTCCAGAAAAAATTTTATGGTGCACCCCACATCCGCACCAGGTTGTGATAGCAACCGGTTAGATGTGTACGCGCAGTTTCATCCGAATTGGCGGTATTCAGCCGTTGAATTGCGGTATCGAGATCGAATAGTAACGTGCGCTGGCCGCCATCAGAAATCAAACTTTGAATCCAGAAAAAACAGGCAGTGCGCACGCCGCGTGTTATCGGCGTAACCCGATGCAAGCTGGTAGCCGGATAGATCAGTAGATCGCCTGCCGCGAATTTCGCATTGTGCATACCGTAAGTATCTTCGATCTGCAATTCACCCCCGTCGTACTCGTCGGGTGCAGAGAGAAATAACGTGGCAGAGACATCAGTGCGGATTTTTTCACCTGTGCCAGGAATCAGCCGCATACCACCATCGACATGACTGCCAAAGTACATGCCGCTTTCATACCGATTAAACATTGGAGGATAAACTCGATTAATGAATTAAGGCTATGCTGAACAAGTCCCTCCGTTCGGGCTGAGCCTGTCGAAGCCATTAGCAACTTATTGGTTTGCAAGGAGTACGTTTCGACAAGCTCGACGCGAACGGACTTGTTCAACATTGCCTTAACTGTTTTTAGTCTTGCAATGTTTGGATTAACAACCATCACATGAATTATTGCCATTCGCTTACTTATTCAATTGTGCGTTTATGCGGTCAAAATTAACTTGTTGCTATGTGTTAACTGAAGCCGATAAATGCGACCCGCATGTTCAATTTCTATTTCACGCTTTTGTTGAAACAAATCCTCACTTTAAATGCGAATGGATGAATTTGTATCCGAGCTGGAAGCAAACGTAAACACAGTGCTAGCAGTTTCTGCCTCACGTTGAATGGGCATAGCTATCAAAATCCACTTAATATAAATACGAACAATTCGCATTATTAGTTTATTTTGGTGGAATTGCAAGCTTTAGCTTCTTCCAATATGGAATGAGCCTAAGACTGATTTGCTGAATCGGTCATGATGCAGGGCATAGTGGTTAACATAGAAGAAGCAAAGCTTCAAACCTTGGTGCGGGGACACGAAATTTGCAGCCGGTTCTCGATGTGCACCTGAATCTGGAGCAACACATTCTTTAGTGATATTGTTGAAGGCATTGGCCGTGATGGCGGGAATCCTGCAG
>JANMWF010000116.1:0-14294 GCA_031393845.1 Nitrosomonadales bacterium
CGCGATACGCGAAGGCGGTCGCACCGTCGGTGCCGGTGTGGTGGCTAAGGTGATTGAATAATAGTACGTGCAATAAGATGCAATTTCATTGTATAATTACATGTTAATCCGCTATTACAATAATAGCTACCGAAAAGTAGAATAAATAATATGAAAAGTCAGAATATTCGTATACGCTTGAAAGCATTTGATTATCGCCTGATTGATCAGTCCGCATCGCGTATTGTAGAGACTGCGAAGCGCACTGGGGCGGTGGTAAAGGGTCCAATTCCATTGCCTACTAAAATTGAGCGTTTTGATGTTTTGCGTTCCCCGCACGTCAATAAGACCTCGCGCGATCAATTTGAGATTCGAACACATCTGCGTATGCTGGATATTGTTGATCCGACTGAGAAAACCGTAGATGCACTAATGAAGTTGGATTTGCCTGCAGGCGTGGATGTCGTAATTAAATTACAGTAGTTGTAGTAATTGAATCGGCTGGCCAATTGTAGTCAGCCCCTTAAGAAGGATATAAAATGAGTTTAGGACTTGTCGGTCGAAAGATTGGAATGACCCGCATTTTTACCGACGATGGAGTATCTTTGCCGGTGACAGTGTTGGATGTGTCCAATAATCGCATTACCCAGATTAAAACCTATAATACCGATGGCTATAACGCAGTTCAAATTGCGTTTGGTGTGCGACGCGCAAGTCGCGTCACAAAGGCGGCGGCAGGACATTATGCTAAAGCGGGTGTGGTAGCGGGTAGTGTGCAAAAAGAATTTACTGCTACCCCTGATGAATTGAGTGGTCTGCAGGCGGGTGGTTCGCTGAGCGTAGATCTATTTAAAGTTGGTCAGAAAGTAGACGTGACTGGTGTCACTCTAGGTAAGGGTTTTAGCGGTGTAATCAAGCGTCACCATTTCAGTTCCGGTCGTGCCACGCATGGCAATTCAAAATCCCACAATGTGCCTGGTTCTATAGGTATGGCGCAAGATCCGGGTCGCGTGTTTCCAGGTAAGCGCATGGCCGGGCACCTTGGTGATGTGCAGCGAACTGTACAAAATCTCAAAATTGTCCGCATCGACATTGATCGTCAGCTATTGCTGATAATGGGTGCTGTTCCTGGCTCTAAAGGCGGGGACGTTGTTGTGCGACCAGCAGTAAAGGTGGGTGCATAATGGAACTTAAAATTATCGACGGTAAAGGCCAAGTAAGCGCCAGTATGTCAGCTTCCGATGAGTTGTTTGGTCGCGACTACAACGAGGCGCTGATTCACCAAGTAGTGATCGCATATCAGGCCAATGCTCGTTTTGGCAATAGTAAACAAAAAGGCCGTAGTGAAATTGCTAAGAGCACACGTAAGCCTTGGGCACAAAAAGGTACTGGCCGTGCGCGTGCTGGTATGGCATCCAGTCCGCTGTGGCGCGGCGGCGGCAAAATTTTTCCAAACAGTCCGGACGAAAATTTCACACAGAAGGTTAACCGCAAGATGTATCGCGCGGGCTTGGCGTCCATTTTTTCTCAGCTGGTGCGTCAGAATCGTTTGACGGTGGTGGATAGTCTGACGCTTGAAGCACCCAAGACAAAGCTGCTGGCGAAGAAAATGATGGATATGGGTTTTGATTCGGGCCGTGTGCTGATTATTGTCAATGATATTGATGATAATCTATATTTATCTTCGCGTAATTTGCCAAATGTGCTTGTGTTAGAAGCGCATCAGGCAGATCCAGTGAGTTTGGTGAGTTTTCCAAAAGTACTTGTAACGCTTGATGCAATGAAGAAAATTGAGGAGATGCTGGCATGAGTAACCAAAAATTCAGCCAGGAGCGCTTGATGAATGTATTGCAAGCTCCACAGATATCTGAAAAGGCAACATATGTAGCTGAAAAATACGAGCAAGTAATTTTTCGTGTGGACTCTACTGCTACGAAGCCAGAAATTAAAGCTGCTGTCGAGTTGATGTTCAAGGTTGGCGTCGAGAGCGTTCAAGTTACCATTGTCAAAGGTAAGCAAAAGCGTTTCGGCAAGTTCATGGGCCGGCGCAAAGACTGGAAGAAGGCATATGTATGCCTCGCGCCTGGTCAGAAAATCAATTTTTCTGAGAGTGAGCAAGGGTAAATTATGGCACTGATCAAACTTAAACCAAGCTCTCCGGGACGACGCGCTGTTGTTCGCGTGGTCAATAGTGACCTGCATAAAGGGAAACCTCATGCACCGTTGCTGGAAAAAAAGAACAGAACGGCTGGCCGTAACCATAATGGACATATCACCGTCCGTCATATGGGTGGCGGGCATAAGAAGAATTATCGTATAGTTGATTTTAAGCGTGATAAAGATAGCGTTTCGGCTACTGTTGAGCATTTAGAATATGATCCGAACCGTAGCGCGCATGTGGCGCTTTTATGCTACGCCGATGGCGAACGCCGGTACATTATCGCCCCTAAGGGGGTGGTAGTGGGCGCTCAATTGGTGAGCGGTTCAGAAGCTCCAATTAAGGCGGGCAACGCCTTGCCGTTGCGCAATATTCCAGTAGGTTCGACTATACACTGCATTGAAATGATGCCAGGTAAGGGCGCGCAGTTGGCTCGTTCGGCTGGCACTTCAGTGCAACTGCTGGCGCGAGAGGGCGGGTACGCGCAATTACGTTTGCGTTCCGGCGAAATTCGTAAGGTTCACGTGGATTGTAAGGCAACGATAGGTGAGGTTGGCAATGCTGAGCACAGCTTGCGTTCCATCGGTAAGGCTGGCGCGATGCGTTGGCGCGGAGTGCGCCCGACCGTGCGCGGTGTGGCGATGAATCCCGTCGATCACCCGCATGGAGGTGGTGAAGGAAAGACTGCTGCTGGACGCAATCCGGTTAGTCCATGGGGTGTGCCAGCCAAGGGCTTCCGTACACGTCGCAACAAGCGCACCAGCGGCATGATAGTTCGCCGCCGCTTTCAGACTTAAGGAGTAAAAATTATGGCACGTTCCATTAAAAAAGGTCCATTCGTCGACGCTTACTTAGTAAAAAAAATTGAAACTGTGCGCGCCAGTAACGATAAGCGACCAGTGAAAACATGGTCACGTCGTTCAACTGTGCTGCCTGAATTCGTCGGTCTGACTATAGCCGTGCATAATGGCAAGCAGCATATTCCTGTGTATATCTCTGAGAACATGGTTGGTCACAAGCTTGGTGAATTCTCGCTGACCCGCACTTTCAAAGGACATGCTGCTGACAAAAAAGCAGTGGTCAAGAAAAAATAAGGAGGCATGATGAACACAATCGCAGTAGTAAAGGGTGTTCGCCTATCGGCTCAGAAGGGCCGATTGGTGGCGGATCAGATCCGTGGCTTGCCAGTTAGTAAGGCATTAAATACACTAGCTTTTAGTCCAAAAAAAGCAGCTGCAATTATTAAGAAAGGTCTGGAGTCTGCAATCGCCAATGCTGAGCACAATGATGGCGCTGACATTGACGATTTAAAGGTTGCTACTATCTATGTGGATAAAGGAGCCTCGTTGAAGAGGACGTCGGCTCGCGCCAAGGGACGAGGCAATAGCATCGAAAAGCAGACCTGTCACATTACGATTATCGTCGGGAGCTAAAGCAGATATGGGACAGAAAATTCATCCAATCGGTTTCCGATTGAGCGTCCAGAAAAACTGGACTTCAAAGTGGTACGCTAACAGCAAGAATTTTGCCGGAATGCTTCTTAAGGATATTGAAGTACGTGATTACCTAAAGAAAAAACTTTTCGGTGCCGGTGTATCCAAGATCGTCATCGAACGACCGGCCAAAAATGCTAAAATTACAATTTATACCGCTCGTCCTGGTGTTGTGATAGGCAAGAAGGGCGAGGATATTGAAGCCCTGCGGGCTGAACTGAGAAAACGCATGGGGTTGCCCGATGTCGCACTAAACATTGAGGAAGTGCGGAAGCCTGAAATTGACGCTCAGCTTATTGCGGAAAGCATTACCTCGCAGTTGGAAAAACGCATCATGTTTCGTCGTGCGATGAAACGGGCTATGCAGAATGCCATGCGTTTGGGTGCTCAGGGCATCAAGATTATGAGTGCTGGCCGTCTTAATGGAATCGAAATTGCGCGAACCGAGTGGTATCGCGAAGGGCGCGTGCCATTGCATACTCTGCGGGCTAATATTGATTATGGTACTGCCGAGGCTAAAACAACTTATGGCATTATTGGCGTCAAGGTTTGGGTTTACAAGGGTGATCATACCGGAGTAGAAGAAGTATCCGCGCCAATAGCATCTGAACCTGAAAAAAGAGTAAGAAAGTCGGGGGCAAAACATGCTACAGCCAGCTAGAAGAAAATATCGCAAGGAGCAAAAAGGTCGTAATACTGGCATTGCGACACGCGGCAATAAGGTTAGCTTTGGTGAGTTTGGTCTCAAGGCTGTTGCCCGCGGTCGCTTAACGGCACGTCAGATAGAGGCAGCGCGGCGCGCCATGACCCGTCATATTAAACGTGGTGGACGTATTTGGATCCGAATTTTTCCAGACAAGCCAATTTCGCAAAAGCCCGCCGAAGTGCGTATGGGTAATGGTAAGGGTAATCCGGAGTATTATGTTGCTGAAATTCAGCCTGGCAAGATGCTGTATGAAATGGATGGTGTGGAGGAGGTGATAGCGCGCGAGGCGTTTCGCTTGGCTTCAGCTAAGCTGCCTATTGCCACTACGTTTGTAATTAGACAGGTAGGGGCATAATTATGAAGGCGAATGAATTAAGAGTGAAATCCATAACGGATCTGGATCAAGAGTTGCTATCCCTGACCAAAGCTCAATTTGGCTTGCGTCTGCAGATGGCTACACAGCAGTTGAGTAATAATAGCCAGCTTCTCAAGGTACGTCGTGACATTGCTCGCGTGAAAACCATATTGACAGAAAAGGGTGCTCAACAATGAGTGCAACAAATTTGAAACGAACGCTGACTGGCATGGTTGTAAGCGATAAGATGAATAAAACGGTTACCGTACTGGTTGAGCGCAAGATCAAGCACGCTTTGTTGGGCAAGGTGTTGCGTGTATCAAAAAAATACCACGCTCATGATGAAAATAATGAGTTCCATCAGGGTGATTTGGTCTTCATAGAAGAATGCCGTCCTTTAGCCAAGACAAAGAGTTGGCGTGTGACCAAGCTGGTTGAAAAATCTCAAGCGGTTTAACATATATTTTTATTGGCTAGAAGAATAAGCAAGCTAAATTAGATTTAATGCTTGTGTTATTGGGCAATCTTGCATATAATGTTCAGCTTCGTTTCATTGCTGCATTGGTTTGCGGCGACCTAACCCAAACGGGTTCCAAGACTAGCCGCTACAGTGCGGATAAAGTTGGAGTATAAATTATGATACAAATGCAATCTGTTTTGAGTGTGGCCGACAATACTGGCGCACGTTCTGTTATGTGCATTAAAGTATTGGGTGGGTCCAAATGTCGTTATGCGGCTATTGGGGATGTTATTAAGGTTAGTATTAGAGATGCTGCACCGCGCTCCCGAGTAAAAAAGGGCGAAGTGTACAGTGCAGTGGTGGTGCGTACAGCTAAGGGTGTGCGTCGTCCAGATGGTTCTTTAATAAAATTTGATGGGAATGCGGCAGTTCTGCTAAATGCGAAGCTTGAGCCGATTGGTACCAGAATTTTTGGCCCGGTTACGCGTGAGTTGCGTACTGAGCGATTTATGAAAATTGTATCGCTCGCCCCTGAGGTTCTGTGAACTGCGGGAAGTAATGTATGCGACGATATAACGTAGCCTAAGGATGAGTTATGCGCAAGATTAAAAAAAATGATGATGTGATTATCATTACTGGAAAAGACAGGGGTAATCGTGGCAGTGTGCTGCGTGTACTTGGTGATCGTTTGCTGGTAAGTGGCGTTAACATGGTTAAGAAACATCAGAAGCCGAATCCTGTAAAGGGTTTAACTGGCGGAATTGTGGCAATTGAAATGTCAATCCATGCCTCTAATGTTGCTATTTACAACGCGACGTCAAAAAAGGCTGATCGTGTGGGTGTTAAAGTTTTAGAAGATGGTCGCAAAATGCGCGTCTTTAAGTCGAGTGGCGAAGTGATTGACGCGTAAAGGGGGAAATGGCATGGCTCGTCTATATGATTTTTACAAGGGTACGGTAGCTCCAGAGCTGATGAAGCAATTTGGCTACAAGTCCATTATGGAAGTGCCGCGCATTGAAAAAATCACCCTGAATATGGGTGTGGGTGAAGCGGTGGCAGACAAGAAGGTTATGGAGCATGCCGTTAGCGATATGCAGAAAATTGCTGGGCAAAAGCCGGTGGTGACTAAATCCAAGAAATCTATCGCAGGTTTTAAGATTCGTGAAAACTATCCTGTTGGGTGCAAGGTTACGTTGCGCAAAGCGCGCATGTATGAATTTCTAGATCGCTTGGTAACGGTGGCTATCCCGCGTATTCGTGACTTTCGTGGTATTTCTGGTAAGGCGTTCGATGGTCGCGGCAATTACAATATGGGTATCAAGGAACAGATCATTTTCCCTGAGATTGAATATGACAAAATTGATGCGTTGCGGGGCATGAATATTACTATTACTACTAGTGCGAAGACCGATGAAGAGGCGCGTGCGCTCCTTTTGGCTTTCAAATTTCCGTTGAAGAACTGAGGGCAAAATGGCTAAAGCAGCTGTCATTAATCGCGAACAAAAACGTCGCGACATTGTAAAGAAATACTCAATTAAGCGTGCTGAGCTGTTGGCAATTATAGTTAACGTTAAATTGAGTGATGAGGATCGTTATGTCGCGCGCCAAAAGCTCCAGGCGCTTCCGCGAAACGCTAGTCCGGTACGCTTGCGTAATCGTTGCTCGTTGACTGGGCGTCCGCGCGGTGTTTTCAGCAAGTTTGGTCTGGGTCGTATCAAGTTGCGTGAATTTGTAATGCGTGGCGAGGTCCCTGGTGTAATCAAGGCAAGCTGGTAGGAGTGAATCTATGAGTATGAGTGATCCGATTTCCGACATGCTGACGCGTATTAGAAATGCGCAAATGGCGGAAAAAATAAATGTAAGGATGCCTTCTTCCAAGCTAAAGGTGGCGATCGCCAAGGTGCTGCAGGATGAGGGTTATGTGGATGGGTATAGTATTTCCAGTGTAGAAGGTAAGCCTACTTTGGAAATTGGCCTGAAATATTATGCTGGACGGCCGGTGATTGAGAAGATACAGCGCGTAAGTCGTCCTGGTCTGCGAATGTACAAAGGTTGCGATGATATACCTAAAGTGATGAACGGCTTAGGTATTGCTATTGTGTCTACTTCAAAGGGGTTGATGACTGACCGCAAAGCACGTGCCAATGGAATTGGTGGCGAAGTGTTGTGCATAGTCGCGTAACGGGGTAATTATGTCTAGAGTCGCTAAAAATCCTATAGCTTTGCCTGCTGGTGTCGAAGTAACGCTGGTTGCCAATGAGGTTTCTGTTAAAGGCCCGTTGGGAATGTTGAAACAAGTGCTGAGCAACGATGTTGTTGTGCAGCATGAGGGCGAGGAGTTGCTTTGCAAAGCTAGTAATGAATCTGCGAATGCGGATGCTATGTCTGGCACTATTCGTGCACTTATTGCTAATATGGTACAGGGCGTGACCAAGGGTTTCGAGCGCAAGCTGACATTGGTTGGCGTCGGTTATCGTGCCCAAGCCACTGGCGATACTCTTAATCTGACTCTTGGTTTTTCCCACCCTGTGGTTTATAAAGTCCCTGTTGGTGTGACAGTTTCGACGCCGACTCAAACTGAAGTGGTATTAAAAAGCACAAATAAGCAGCAGGTTGGCCAAGTCGCCGCTGAAATTCGCGCGTTCCGTGAACCTGAGCCCTACAAGGGCAAGGGGGTTCGTTATGCCGAAGAGGTGGTGAAGTTGAAAGAAACTAAGAAAAAATAATTGAGGCTGATAATGTTTATCAAGAATGATGCGCGTCAGCGTAGGGCTCGTAAAACGCGTGCTAAAATTGCTGGTCAAAAATCGATTCGTTTAGCGATTCGTCGCAGCAATTTACACATTTATGCTCAGGTAATTTCTGCTTGCGGCAGTAAAGTGTTGGTCAGTGCTTCAACTTTAGAGGCTGAGGTACGGAAAGAATTTGCTAATGGGGGTAATATTGCTGCTGCCATAATGGTGGGGAAGCGTATTGCTGAAAAAGCTAAAGGCGCTGGTATTGCTGAAGTTGCTTTTGACCGTTCTGGCTATAAATATCACGGTCGCGTAAAAGCGCTTGCTGCTGCGGCACGTGAGCATGGCTTGAAGTTCTAACTTGAGGTGAATGATGGCTAAAGCGCAGGGAAGAATGCAGCAATCAGAAGATCGTGGCGATGGTCTTATTGAGAAAATGATTTCGATCAATCGTGTAACCAAGGTGGTTAAGGGGGGTCGTATTATGGGATTCGCCGCGCTTACCGTGGTTGGAGATGGCGATGGTCGCATCGGCATGGGTAAGGGGAAGTCTAAGGAGGTGCCAGTTGCTGTACAAAAATCGATGGAAGAGGCGCGTCGAAAAATGATTAATGTAAATTTAAATAAGGGCACTCTACACCATACGGTGATTGGTCGCCATGGCGCTGCTAAGGTTTACATGCAGCCAGCATCAGAAGGTACTGGAATTATTGCAGGTGGCGCGATGCGCGCTGTGTTTGAGGCTGTGGGTGTGCATAACGTATTGGCTAAATGCATTGGTTCAAGTAATCCATACAACGTAGTGCGTGCAACGTTGAATGGGCTGCAGGCTGTCAATTCTCCATCTGAAATTGCTGCCAAGCGTGGTATGAGCATAGAAGAAATTCAGGGGTAATTCAATGGCACAGGATCAACAAAAAATAACAGCAATAACGGGAAAGTTTCGGGTAACGCTGGTTAAAAGCGTGATCGGTACTAAAGAATCGCATCGTGCGTGTGTGCGTGGGTTAGGTCTGCGTCGTTTGAATCATACCGTCATGGTGGAAGATACGCCAGCAGTACGCGGCATGATTAATAAGGTTTATTACTTGGTTAAGTGCGAGGTATAAATGCAACTCAATAAAATTAAACCTGCAGAAGGTTCTACACACGTTAAGCGTCGCGTTGGACGTGGTATTGGTTGCGGTCTGGGAAAAACTTGCGGTCGTGGTCATAAAGGTCAGAAATCTCGTTCTGGCGGTTTTCATAAGGTTGGTTTTGAAGGTGGTCAGATGCCGCTGCAACGTCGCTTGCCTAAGCGCGGTTTCGTTTCCTTGACTCGGTATGACAGCGCTCAAGTGCGCTTATCTGACTTGGAAAAAATGGCAGTTGATGTGATTGATTTGTTAGCATTGAAACAAGCTGGAGTCGTTCCGGCTGCAGCACTGATTGCTAAAGTGGTGATGTCTGGCGAGATCAAGCGTTCCGTGAAATTGCAAGGTTTGTTGCTTAGCAAAGGCGCTCGTGCTGCTGTTCAAGCGGCTGGCGGTAGTATTGCAGAGTAATGGTGGGCTCTGTGGATGCGGTATCTAAAAAACGTTTGAATAGCGGAAAGTATGGCGATCTTAGTCGCCGTTTATGGTTTTTGTTGGGTGCATTGGTAGTTTATCGCATTGGAGCACATATACCGGTGCCAGGCATAGACCCTGTGGTGTTGGCCGATTTGTTCAATACCCAAAAGAGTGGCATTTTAGGTATGTTCAATATGTTTTCAGGTGGTGCCCTTTCGCGCTTTACGATTCTAGCGTTGGGTATCATGCCGTACATATCCGCTTCCATTATTATGCAACTGGCCACACATGCGGTACCGCATCTTGAGCAGTTGAAGAAGGATGGTGAGGCGGGGCGGCGTAAGATTACTCAGTACACGCGTTATGGCACCTTGATCTTGGCATTGTTTCAAGCATTTGGCATGTCTGTGGCGCTGCAATCACAAGTAGGATTGGTGTTGCATCCAGGCATGATGTTTCAGATGACCACGGTAATTACTTTGTTATCAGGCACTATGTTTTTGATGTGGTTGGGGGAACAAATTACTGAACGTGGTTTGGGGAATGGCATCTCTCTGATTATTTTTGCTGGGATTGCTGCTGGATTGCCTAATGCAATTGGTAGTACCCTAGAGCTAGCGCGTACCGGCGCGTTCTCTATTCCGCTGGTGTTATTGCTTTTGTTTGGTTCAGTTGGAATAACAGCGTTGGTGGTGTTTGTTGAGCGCGGTCAGCGAAAAATTCTTGTTAATTATGCCAAGCGTCAGGTGGGAAATAAGGTATATGGTGGTCAGAGCTCGCATTTGCCGTTAAAAGTGAATATGGCTGGAGTAATTCCGCCGATTTTTGCCTCTAGCATTATTTTATTTCCGGCGACTTTAGCTGGCTGGTCTGCTAGCGGTCAGGGGTTGGCTTGGTTGAAAGATATCAGTGATAAGCTGTCCCCGGGTCAGCCTATTTATGTGATGTTGTATGCGACAGCAATTATTTTCTTTTGTTTTTTTTATACGGCACTAGTTTTTAATCCGAAAGAAACAGCTGAGAACCTGAAGAAAAGTGGTGCTTTTTTGCCTGGGATTCGTCCTGGTGATCAGACTGCCAAGTATATTGAAAATATTATGCTACGCCTAACATTGGTTGGTGCGGTGTATGTGACGTTGGTGTGCCTGCTGCCGGAGTTTTTGGTTGTAAAGTGGAATGTACCATTCTACTTTGGTGGTACCTCGTTATTAATTATGGTAGTGGTGACCATGGATTTTATGGCACAAGTTCAATCTTATCTGATGACGCATCAGTACGAAAGCTTGTTAAAGAAAGCAAATTTTAAGGGTGGATTGATTCGCTGATGGCCAAGGAAGATGCGATGCAAATGCAGGGAGAGGTTGTAGAGTCCCTTCCCAATGCAACCTTTCGTGTGAAACTAGAAAATGGTCATATTGTGTTGGGTCATATCTCCGGTAAAATGCGCATGCACTATATTCGTATTTTGCCCGGTGACAAGGTTACAGTTGAACTGACTCCTTATGACTTGACAAAAGGGCGCATTACGTTTCGCGCCAAGTAGTAGTTGCGTATAGTACAGAGGAGAAAGAAATGAAAGTGCAAGCATCGGTAAAAAAAGTTTGTCGTAATTGTAAAATAGTACGGCGTAAAGGGGTAGTACGCGTGATCTGTAGTAGTGATGCACGTCACAAACAACGCCAGGGCTAAGTGAGGGTGAGGAAAATCTCTCCTCAAGTGGCAATTTTTAATGCCTTTTTAAACGATAGGGTAGTTGCATGGCTCGTATTGCAGGGGTAAACATTCCAAATCACCAACACACTGTAATTGCTTTGACAGCGATCTATGGTGTTGGTAACACTCGGGCGCGTAAAATATGCGCCACTGTCGGAGTCAACGCCGCCACCAAAATAAAAGATCTCGCTGATGCGGAAATGGATAAGTTGCGCGATGAGGTCGCCAAATTTACGGTGGAAGGTGATTTGCGTCGAGAGATTTCGATGAATATAAAGAGGTTGATGGACTTGGGTTGCTATCGCGGCTTGCGTCATCGCCGTGGCTTGCCAGTGCGAGGCCAGCGTACACGCACTAATGCGCGCACTCGCAAGGGGCCACGTAAGTCCGTTGCCGGCGCCAAGAAGTAATTTTGAGAGGATTTGAGCATGGCAAAAACAAACACGCGAGTGCGCAAGAAAGTCAAAAAAAATGTAGCCGAGGGTATTGCCCATGTGCATGCTTCTTTTAACAATACTATTGTGACAATTACCGACCGTCAGGGAAATGCCTTGGCTTGGTCTACTAGTGGCAGCAATGGTTTTAAAGGTTCGCGTAAGAGCACGCCGTTTGCAGCACAAATTGCAGGTGAAACAGCCAGTAAGGCAGCCCAAGAATGTGGCGTAAAGAACCTTGAGGTGCGCATAAAAGGTCCCGGACCTGGTCGTGAATCGGCGGTGCGCGCTTTGAATGCGGCTGGTTTTAAAATAACCAGCATTTCTGACATTACGCCAGTTCCACACAATGGTTGCCGTCCGCCAAAAAAGCGTCGTATCTAATTTTAGGAGATAGCCTTGGCTAGAAATCTTGATCCAAAGTGCCGTCAGTGCCGTCGTGAAGGCGAAAAGCTGTTTCTGAAAGGCGAAAAATGTTTTACAGACAAATGTGGGGTTGAGCGTCGCGCTTATCCTCCGGGTCAGCACGGACAAAAGAAAAACACCCGTCTGTCTGATTACGGTGGTCAGCTGCGTGAAAAGCAAAAAGTTCGTCGTATTTATGGCATGCTTGAGCACCAATTTTGTTTGACCTATCGCTCTGCAGAAATACAGCGCGGCATTACTGGTGAAAATTTATTGCAGCTGTTGGAATCACGTCTAGATAATGTATCCTACCGAATGGGATTCGGTGCATCTCGTTCTGAAGCACGTCAAGTAGTTCGCCACAATGGTATCTTGGTGAATGGCAAACGTGTCAATATTCCGTCCTATCAGGTTCGTACTGGTGATGTGATCGAGATTGCAGACAGTGCAAAGGTGCAGTTGCGCGTTAAGGCAGCATTGCTTGCGGCTGAGCAACGCGGCTTCCCAGAATGGGTTGAGGTTGATGCTAAGGCTATGAAAGGTACATATAAGTCAAAGCCGCAGCGTTCAGAGTTGCCTGCCTCAATTAACGAGCACCTTATTGTCGAGTTGTATTCCAAGTAATTTTGCGGAGTCGGATATGCATAACAATGATTTTCTGAAGCCTCGCATTATCGAAGTGCAAAGAGTTTCCAGCATGCAGGCTAAAATTGTGATGGAGCCTTTTGAACGTGGCTATGGGCATACACTTGGCAATGCGCTGCGCCGCATACTATTGTCTTCCATGCCGGGCTATGCACCCACCGAGGTAAAAATTGCAAGCGTGCTACATGAATACTCCTCAATTGATGGGGTGCAGGAAGATGTAGTGGAAATCTTGCTTAACCTAAAGGGCGTAGTGCTTAAGCTTCACAACGCTAATGTAGCGATGCTGACACTTAAGAAAGAAGGCGTGGGTGTGGTAACGGCAGGTGATATCATCGTCGATGCTGACACTGAGGTGATTAACCCTTCTCACGTTATCGCCCACCTGACTGCGGGCGGTAAAATAGACATGGAAATTAAGGTCGAGCAAGGCCGAGGTTACGTATCAGCTATTGCGCGTCATGCACCAGTTGAAAATCGTGCAGTTGGACATATTGCGCTTGATGCATCGTTCAGCCCGGTGAGCCGGGTAAGCTATGCTGTTGAAAGTGCGCGTGTAGAACAGCGCACCGATTTAGACAAACTGATAATGGAAATTGAGACTAATGGTGCCATTGACCCTGAAGAAGCTATTCGTTATGCGGCTCGAATATTAGTTGAACAGTTTTCAGTATTTGCTGCATTAGAAGGCACGCCAGCGCCAGTGGAAAAGCCACAGACTCCTAAGGTTGACCCAATGTTGTTGCGTCCAGTGGATGATTTGGAACTGACGCCGCGTTCGTCCAATTGTCTTAAGGCACAAAGTATTCACTATGTAGGTGATTTAATTCAGAACACTGAAAATGATTTGCTACGTACTCCTAATTTGGGTCGTAAATCTTTGAACGAAATCAAGCAGGTGCTTGCTGAACATGGTTTATCATTGGGTATGAAATTAGAAAATTGGCCAGTGACTATTGAGAAGTAAGAAAGGATATTTATGCGTCACCGTCTAGGACTAAGAAAGCTAAACCGTACGAGCAGTCATCGTTTGGCAATGCTGCGCAACATGATCGCTTCATTGCTGCGCCATGAGGTTATAAAGACCACCTTACCTAAGGCAAAGGAACTACGTCGTGTAGCTGAGCCGATTTTGACTCTGGGTAAGAATCCTAGCTTGGCTAACCGCCGCTTGGCATTTGCGCGGTTGCGTGACCGAGAAATGGTCACTAAGCTATTCGATGAACTTGGCCCACGTTATGCAACTCGCAATGGAGGTTATTCACGAATTCTGAAATTTGGTTTTCGGAAGGGTGACAATGCACCAATGGCGTTGATTGAGTTACTAGATCGTCCGTCGGTAATTCAACCGATTGAAACTGAAACAAAGTAATAAGAATAGTTAAGTAATAAAAAAGCCGGACTTGTCCGGCTTTTTTATTACTTAACTAATTTTTCGCAGATATCCATGCCTTCGTATTGGTTACGTAGTCAACAGCATTGATGTAATAGACGCCTTTGATGCTGTCCAAATCACACTGGTAGACGCGTTGCCCGTGCACCCCCAATGTCAGACTAGTTGTCGCCTCAAAAAACATAACTTTGAGAGAAGGAGACCACAATGGAAAAACGTAATTCAGAAGCATTTATTGAGCAGGCGTTAATCAAGGTATATTCGCGTG
>JANMWF010000131.1:0-2267 GCA_031393845.1 Nitrosomonadales bacterium
AAGAAATACCGCTACAAAGACATGATGACACCTTATGAGAAACTCAAATCAATACCCGAGGCCAGCGAGTATCTCAAAGAGAGGGTCACTTTCAAACAACTGGGTGCGCAGGCAGCACAGATGAGTGACAATGATGCCGCCTTGGCACTGAACAACGCAAGAAAAAAACTGTTTAAAGACATCTCTGCGGCGATAAAAAAACAGGCTTGAAAAATGAAGTCGGCAAGGCAAAGCGAAGAAGCACCTATGAGTTAGGCCGAACCAGAATATAGTTCTTTTCTTAGATTCAAAACCCTTCGTTCAGACTTATTTCTGAATTGGAAAATACTGTGGCATTAGCGGTGCAGTAACACTTCCAACACAAATTTGGTGCCCAGATAGGCGAGCAGCAAGAAAATAAAGCCGCTCATTGTCCACCGCACCGCAGTACGCCCACGCCAGCCTTTATAATGATGGCCCAGTAATAACACTGCGAACACGCACCAGGAAATGAAACCGAACAACATTTTGTGATTAAATTGCCACGGCTTGCCAAATAGTTGATCGGAAAAGACAACGCCCGACACCAATGTCAGAGTGAGCAGAACGAAGCCTGCGCCGATGATGCGGAATAATAAGGTTTCCATGGTGAGCAAGGGTGGCAAGCCTTGCAGCACGCGCGGTAGCGTAGCATGGTGCAGGCGTTTTTCCACCAGTGACATCAGACCCGCATGCAGCACCGCAATGGTGAACAGACTGTAGGCGAGCATTGCTGCCAGAATATGTGCCTCAAGGACAAATGAAAGATTGTTCGTTAGCGGATGGGCCGCAGGAAACAGCGCTGGCAGTAACGCACCTCCTGCTGCCAGAGGCAACACTAAAGTTTGCAGGCTGGCAATCGGGTAAAAAAAACGTGCTACCCAATACACCAGCATGGTCAGCCACAGGATCAACGATAGCGCATTAATTAACCCTAAGTTCAGATCACCGCCACTGAATAAATTGCCATACAGCAGGTATGCATGCAGCACTAGCGGCAGCAATACAGCATGGCCAATCATTCCACGGTTTATGGCATCTATACTTCCAGTAGATTGTGCACGCCAAAAATAAACCGCTAATACGCTGTACGCAAGAAAAGTAATTACATAAAGCGGAAGATTCGACATTTTTAGTCAGGATGTTTTAGACTTCACGGATTCTACACTATAGCCAATGCTGCGGAAAACAGGAACGAGATTATGCTAGACAACCTTACACAACGCCTTTCAGGCGTTATAAAAAATCTGCGGGGACAAGCACGCTTGTCTGAAAGCAATATTCAGGATGCCTTGCGTGAAGTACGCTTGGCCCTGCTGGAAGCTGACGTGGCTTTGCCTGTGGTAAAAGAATTTACTGCTCAGGTGAAACAGGCTGCGTTGGGACAAGAAGTGTTGAGCAGTCTGACGCCGGGACAAGTATTGATTGGTATCGTACATCGCGAGCTGACCAAGCTGATGGGTGAACACAACGATGTGCTGAATCTCACCGTCGTGCCGCCGGCCGTTATTCTGATGGCTGGTTTGCAGGGCGCAGGCAAGACGACCACAAGTGGAAAGCTTGCCAAATTGCTGCGCGAGCAGATGAAGAAAAAAGTGCTACTGGTTAGTTGCGACGTGTACCGTCCTGCTGCTATCGAGCAATTGCGTACCCTGGCGCAGCAACTGGAAATTGATTTTTTCGCCTCTGACATCAGCCAAAAGCCGCGCGATATAGCACTGGCGGCACTTGATTACGCGCGCAAGCATCACCACGATGTGCTGATTGTGGATACAGCTGGTCGCCTTGCGATCAATGCCGCAATGATGGAAGAAATTCAGCAATTGCACGCCGCCCTTAATCCGATTGAAACCCTGTTCGTTGTGGACGCAATGACTGGCCAGGACGCCGTGAATACCGCAAAGGCATTTGGCGAGGCGCTGCCGCTAAGCGGTATTATCCTCACCAAACTGGATGGTGATGCGCGGGGTGGTGCGGCCTTGTCAGTACGGCACATCACCGGCAAACCGATCAAATTTGTTGGTGTGAGCGAAAAGCTCAATGGCTTGGAAGCCTTCCACCCAGAGCGCATGGCTTCGCGCGTGTTGGGCATGGGTGATGTATTGTCGCTAATTGAAGATGTCCACCGTGAGATTGATCATGCCGAGGCTGAAAAACTGGCCAAGAAAATAAAGAGCGGTCACGGATTTGATCTTAACGATTTCAAGATGCAAATCGTGCAAATGCGCAAAATGGGTGGCATGTCTGCC
>JANMWF010000135.1:0-5975 GCA_031393845.1 Nitrosomonadales bacterium
GTTCACCCTGAAAGATGCCAGTCTGGATGGCGAGTTTCTCAAACAGGCGGATTCGCACGGCCTATTGCAACTGAAGGGACATCGCTCTGTCGGTGGCATGCGCGCTTCCATTTACAATGCGATGCCGCTGGAAGGTGTACAGACATTGGTTGATTTCATAACAAATTTTGCAAAGAGTCATGGTTAAAACTTTCAAGATACTGACGTTAAATAAAATTTCAACGGTTGGGCTAAACCGCCTGCCCGCTGCAAATTATATCGTTGGCAGCGACATCGCAGAACCAGATGCGATCCTGGTGCGCTCGCACAATATGCTGGAGATGGATATTCCATCTAGTGTGAAAGCCATCGCCCGCGCCGGAGCTGGCACTAATAATGTACCCGTTAAAAAAATGAATTTGCGGGGCGTGCCAGTGTTCAACGCTGCCGGTGCCAATGCCAATGCAGTGAAGGAGTTGGTCATCGCAGGTATGCTGCTGGCTTCACGAAATTTGATTGCTGCGCTGCATTTCACCGCCAATTTGAAGGGTGATGACGCCACGTTGCACAAGCTGGTCGAAGATGGCAAAAAAAATTATGCAGGTATTGAATTGCGTGGCCGTACCTTGGGTATTATTGGTTTGGGTGCCATTGGCCGCTTGGTGGCGGATGCCGCCATTGGCTTGGGCATGCAAGTGGCGGGTTACGATCCTGAAATTACCGTGGAAGGAGCATGGGGCTTGTCTTCGCAGGTGAAGAAGGCGCAGAGTATAGAAGATCTGCTCAAGCAGAGCGATTTCGTTACGCTGCATATTCCCTTGCTGGAAGCTACACGAGGCTTGATTAATGACCAACGCGTACAAGCGATGAAGCCAGGAAGCGTGCTGCTGAACTTTGCGCGTGATGGTATTGTTGACGAAGACGCAGTGCTGGCGGGTATCGCCGCCAAACGTATTAGCTATTATGTTTGCGATTTCCCCATGCAGAAGACGCAGGGCAATCCAGCAGTGATTGCGCTGCCGCATTTGGGTGCTTCCACGCAAGAGGCTGAAGACAATTGTGCGGTAATGGTGGCGGAGCAAGTGCGCGATTATCTGGAGCACGGCAATCTGAATAATACGGTCAATTTTCCTACGGTTAATATGCCGCGCGAATCTTCTTTCCGTATCGCCATCGCCAATGCCAACGTGCCGAATATGTTGGGGCAGATTTCTACTGCATTGGCCGGAGCCGGCATTAATATCCACAATATGATAAACAAGTCGCGTGGCGAGATGGCTTACACCCTGGTCGATACGGATATCGCTGCACCTCCTGAGATGATCGAGCAGATTGCAGCCATTCCAGGTGTGCTCATGGTGCGCGACTTGCCCTTGGATGCTTAAGCAATATGGATGTATGAGCAATGAGTGAGGAACTCAAGAATTACCGCGAACAAATCGACTCCATTGACGAGGATTTGCTCAGGTTGCTCAACCAGCGCGCGGCGCTGGCAAGGAAAATCGGGCATCTTAAGGGTGAAACTACAGTGCTGCGGCCAGAGCGCGAGGCGCAGATATTGCAGCGTATGGTCAGCAATAATTCCGGCCCATTGCCTAGTCAGAGCATCACGCAATTATTTACCGAGATCATGTCTCATTGCCGCGCGTTAGAGACGCAACTATGTGTTGCATACTTGGGGCCAAGTGGAACTTTCAGCCAGGAAGCAGTAGAGAAACGTTTTGGTCACGCAGTTCTGAGTAAGCCGTGCATTTCGATAGATGAAGTCTTTCAAACTGTAGAAAGCGGCAAAGCAAATTATGGAGTGGTGCCGGTGGAAAATTCCACCGAGGGTGCTATTGGACGAACCCTGGATTTGTTGCTGCAAAACCAGCTCAAAGTGTGTGGTGAAGTGATACTGCCGGTGCATCAATGTTTGCTTTCACAAGCGACCGACCTTTCTGCCATCAAGCGTGTGTTTTCACATTCGCAGTCTTTGGGACAGTGCCAAGTCTGGCTGAATACGAATTTGCCTAACGCCGAGCGCGTGCCAGTTGGCAGCAATACCCAGGCGATTATTCTGGCTTTGGAACGGCAGGCAGATAGTGCAGCGATTGCAGGTGCAAAAGCAGCTAAAAATTACGATATTCCAGTATTGGCTGAAAATATAGAGGACGACCTGCGCAATACCACGCGCTTTCTGGTCATCGGAAACCAGGATGTGGCGCCATCCGGCAAGGATAAAACTTCATTGGTCATGTCCGCACCTAATCGCCCGGGGGCAGTCTACGATTTGCTGGCGCCACTGGCCAAATATGAAGTCAGCATGACCAAGTTGGAATCTCGGCCGGCGCGTTCCGGCGAGTGGGAATATGTGTTCTATATGGATATTGAAGGACATCAGCATGAACCCAAAGTGGCGGCCGCACTGGTTGAATTAAAGCAAGTCGCCGCGTTCGTGAAAACGCTAGGTTCATACCCGGCTTCCGTATAAGGCCGCTAGCGCAATTTAATAATATCGTTATTTCGTGAAGACGAAATGAGCTCGATCAATGACTGAGTGACTGCTGCCGCAGGAATGACAGAAACGAAATTAATCAAGGTATTAAATGAACTACAGTGAGCTAGCCCCTCCATATATCCGCGCCATAGCGCCTTATCAGCCTGGCAAACCGATTGCCGAGCTGGAGCGCGAGCTCGGCATCAGTGGCATCGTCAAGCTGGCCTCCAATGAGAATCCCCTCGGTGCCAGCCCCTTGGCCGTGGCCGCGATGCATGCGGCGATCAGCGACATCGCACGTTATCCCGATGGCAGTGGTTTCGATCTGAAGAAAGCACTGTCCGAGCGCTATCAGATTGAGCATGCATGCATTGTGCTGGGAAATGGTTCCAATGATTTATTGGAGTTGGCCGCACGCGCTTTTCTCGCGCCGGGCGACAAGGTGGTTTATTCGGATCATGCATTCGCGGTGTATGCGCTGGCTACGCAAGCGGCAGGCGCTACCGGCATCAGCGTGCCAGCTACTAAAGGGTTCGGCCACGATCTTTCCGCAATGCTGCAGGCTGCGGTGCAGCATAAGGTGAAGATGGTGTTCATCGCGAACCCGAATAATCCCACGGGCACTTTTCTTGGTGCTGCAGAATTGCTGGAATTTCTGCGTGCAGTGCCGCCGCAGGTGTTGGTGGTGCTGGATGAGGCGTACAACGAATATTTGCCGCAAAATTTGCGTTACGATAGTGTGAGCTGGTTGCGCGATTTTCCCAACTTGATTATCTCCCGCACTTTCTCCAAGGCATATGGTTTGGCCGGTTTGCGCGTGGGTTATGCATTGGCAGGTGAGCTAGTAGCGGATATGCTGAACCGAGTGCGGCAGCCGTTCAATGTCAACAGCGTAGCGCAGGCTGCTGCGGTAGCAGCGTTACAGGACGAGGCTTTTGTAAGGCGAACTTGCGAATTGAACCAGGCCGGCATGGAACAGATTACGCAAGGGTTGACTCGATTAGCTCTGGAGTACATTCCCTCTTATGGAAACTTCATATGTTGCCGTATTGCGAATTCCGCCCAGAGTGAGGGAAATGGGGCAGGCCCGATGTATCGTCGCCTGCTGGAATTGGGGGTAATTGTGCGGCCGATTGCCAACTACGGTATGCCAGACTATTTGCGTGTGAGCATTGGTCTGGAAAGTGAAAATGAGAAATTTCTGTCTGCGCTGGCGCAGGCGTTAGGAGAAGCAGCGTGATTATTGTAATGAACAAGAATGTTACCGACGATCAAATAGGCGTGGTGGTAAAGAAGCTCAAGGACGCCGGGCTGGATGCCAATATTTCCCGAGGCATTGAACGCACTGTGATCGGCGCCATTGGTGATGAGCGCAAACTATCCGAAGAAATGTTTACCCCATTGCCCGGGGTGGAATCGGCGATGCATATAGTCAAGCAATATAAGATCGTATCGCGCGAATCTCATCCCGAAAACACAGTAATTGATATCGGCGGCATCCAGCTGGGCGGCAAGCAAATCCAGGTTATTGCGGGCCCATGCTCAGTAGAAACCCAGCAGCAGATGGACTTGTCCGCCCAGTACGTGAACGAGGCAGGTTGCCGTTTGATGCGGGGCGGCGCATTTAAGCCGCGCACCAGCCCTTACACTTTTCAGGGCAAGGGTGTTGAGGGACTGGATATGTTCCGTCAGGCAGCCAGCAAATTCAAGCTGCCCATCGTGACCGAGCTAATGGATGTCCGCATGCTGGACACCTTTCTCGAAAATGACGTCGACGTAATCCAGATCGGCACCCGCAACATGCAGAATTTCGACCTGCTCAAAGAAGTGGGTCGTATCAACAAACCAGTCATTCTCAAACGCGGCATGTCGGCTACCATTTCCGAGTGGCTGATGGCGGCAGAATATATTGCAGCCGGCGGCAACCATAACATCATATTCTGCGAGCGCGGCATCCGTACTTTTGAAACGTATTACCGCAACGTGCTTGACGTGACCGCCATCCCGGTAATGAAAAAAGAAACGCATCTGCCGATAATCGTTGATCCCTCACATGCCGGCGGCAAGGCATGGATGGTCGCGGCGCTGTCACAGGCAGCGATTGCGGCGGGAGCGGATGGATTATTGGTGGAGATGCATCCCAATCCGACTGAGGCTTGGTGCGATGCCGATCAGGCGCTGACTCCGCAAGAGTTGAAGAAGTTGATGGGCGTGTTGGGCGGCATCGCCGCAGCGATTGGACGCACACTTTAATCCTGTCTCACGCTAGCGGAGAGGTAAGGAAAGTTGTGACAAAACCATTGTTTCGCAAGGTTGTTATTTTTGGCGTCGGCCTGATCGGCGGTTCGTTTGCGCTTGCTTTGCGGCGGATGAATGCTGTGGATGAAGTAGTCGGTTTTGGACGCAGCGCGCAGACGCTGGCACAAGCACAGCAACTCGGGATTATCAACCGCAGCGGTTCAGACCTTGCGGCAGAGCTGGGCGATGCCGATCTGGTATTGCTGGCAACGCCCGTGGGCCAAATGGCCGACATCATGGCTCGCATCGCGCCGCATCTGGGTACTCAGACACTCATTATTGATGGCGGCAGTACCAAGTGCGACGTTGTTGATCATGCTTATAAACATTTGGCCGCACATATTTCCCGCTTCATACCGGCACACCCGATTGCAGGTGGCGAGCACAGTGGCGCTACCGCGGCGCGTGCTGATCTGTATCAAAACAAAAAAGTGATTCTGACTCCGCTACCGGAAAATTCCGCTGATGCTGTGGCGCGCGTAAGGTTGGCATGGGAATTGTGTGGCGCGTTGGTGAGCGAATTAACGCCGAAGCAGCATGACGAAGTGTTTGCTGCTGTCAGTCATCTACCGCACCTGCTTTCATTTGCATTGGTGCACGATTTGGCACAGCGCGATAATCGCGATTTGTTACTTTCTTTTGCCGCGAGTGGCTTCCGCGATTTCACCCGTATTGCAGCAAGCTCGCCAGAAATGTGGCGCGATATCTGCCTGGCCAACCGCGATGCGCTGTTGATCGAAATGGGCCGCTACACGAAAGAACTGGAAACCTTGCATAATGCGCTTGCGGAAGCTGATGGCGCCAAGCTGGAAAATATATTCAGCATCGCCCGTTCGGTGCGCAGCAACTGGACTCCGCAATAAATCGGTAAAATTTATTAGGGAAGTTTCTAAAGTGGTTATAAGGAGAAAAGCATGGACTTGAGAATTACCTGTGTCAAAAAGAGTAACAGCCAACTTGCGCATGAGCGCATTCAATTTATAGGTGGAGTGGATGCTGAAGGCGTTCGCTGGAAATTTTCTGTGGAAGAGGCAATTGAGGGTATTTCAATTGGAAAATGGCGATTTTATGCTCACGTAGGGGGGCATCCATTTTGGGCAGTTGTCGCTGTCAGTTCACTTGGACACAAGTATTTAAAAACTGATCACGATGGGGAACAGCCAGTTAATTTACTGAGCTTGCGCGAGTGTCCGCCAGACTAATAAATTCTATTTCATGA
>JANMWF010000140.1:0-4852 GCA_031393845.1 Nitrosomonadales bacterium
GTTTTTAACGCCTCCTTCTGTCATTCTTTTGCAAGCGCACTAGTTACAGGCACTTTCAGATAGCGATTGCACTGACATCGTGCAAGCAAAGCTTAGCTCATATTATTAATATAATAACTTATTGATTTAAAAAATATAAAATTATGGCATCAATATTGCTGATAACTAATCATCTAACCAATGAGCCGATTCAATGTTTAGTTTGGATGTATCGCAGGATGTTTTGTCCATATGCCAACGGATCAGTCGAGAAAATGGAGTAAACATGAAAAATGCACAGGTATATTTGATAGGGGCAGGGCCAGGCAGTTTGGAGCTGTTGACTCTTGGTGCAGTGCGAGCCGTTGGACTGGCGGATGCTCTTCTGATTGATGACTTAGTGAATCCTGATGTTCTGGAATTTGCCCGAGGCAACGCGCAGATTATTCACGTGGGCAAACGTGGGGGGTGTACCTCTACACCACAAGCATTCATTCACAAGCAAATGATTTCACTGGCGCGTGCAGGCAAGGTGGTAGCGCGCATCAAGGGCGGTGATCCGTTTATGTTCGGGCGCGGGGGTGAGGAACTACAAGCTTTGCGGCAAGCAGGTATTTCGGTATCCGTGATCAGTGGCATTACCTCCGGCATGGCAGTTACGGCTGCGTTGAATATTCCACTTACGCATAGAAACTGCACGCATGGCGTAACGTTTGTCACGGGTCATACGCAAGGAACGGAGGAGCCGAATTGGCAGGCATTGGCGGCGACAGGCACTACTCTGGTTATTTATATGGGTATGTCCAATTTAGGGCACATCGTGCAGCAACTGATAGCGAATGGATTACCGGCAGATATTCCCGCTGCCGCAATTCAGAACGGTACGCTGCCTAATCAACGGCAGGTAGTGACTACGCTGGGGCAACTTGAATCCTGGGTAGTTGCCGAAAAAATGGCTAGCCCAGCGATCGTGGTTATTGGCGAAGTAGTGCGATTTGCCGAAATGACGGAACAAATCTCGCAACAATTGGCCGCATAAAAATTTGTAAATAGGAGTGATGTCATGAAAAAAATGAAGCTGGTCATGGTGGGTAACGGAATGGCGGGAGTGCGAACTTTGGAAGAGTTATTGAAACTGACTCCCGATTTGTATGACATTACCGTATTTGGTGCCGAACCCTATCCTAATTACAACCGCATCATGTTGTCACCGGTATTGGCGGGCGAACAAGGCATCCAGGACATTATCCTGAACGATATTGACTGGTATAAGCAAAACAACATTACCTTGCACTTGAACAAAAAAGTTGTGCGTATCGCCCGAAAAAGTAAGGTAGTGGTGGCTGAGGATGGCACAGAAGCCGAATATGACAGACTGCTCCTGGCGACCGGATCCAGTTCCTTCATCCTGCCGGTTCCCGGCAAGGAGTTGGCGGGTGTGATTGGCTACCGCGATATTCAGGATACCAACGCGATGATAGCCGCAGCGGAAAAATATAAACATGCGGTGGTTATCGGCGGCGGCCTGCTCGGGTTGGAAGCCGCCAATGGTTTGGCACTTAGAGGTATGGATGTCACCGTGGTGCATCTCATGTCATGGCTGATGGAACGTCAACTGGATGACAATTCAGCCAAAATGCTGCAATCCGCTTTGGAAGCCAAGGGTTTGAAATTTAGGTTGGAGCAGCAAACTCAAGAGTTGGTCAGCGATGGTCATGGCCGCGTAAAGTCGATTCGCTTCAAGGATGGCAGTGAGATTCCTGCCGACCTGGTGGTGATGGCGGTTGGCATTCGCCCGAATGTTGCGCTGGCAGAAGCAGCCGGGATTTATTGTAATCGCGGCATTGTGGTGAGCGATACCATGCAAACCTATGACCCCAGTATCTACGCAGTGGGTGAGTGCGTTTCACATCGCGGCATCGCTTACGGTTTGGTCGCCCCGCTATTCGACATGGCCAAGGTCTGTGCCAATCATCTGGCGCGCATGGGAATCGCATACTATCAAGGCTCGGTTACCTCCACCAAGCTCAAAGTCACCGGAGTAGATTTGTTTTCGGCCGGGAATTTTACTGGTAGCAATGAAACGAATGAGATCGTCATGCACGATGTCACCAGCGGGAGATACAAAAAACTGGTACTGAACAACAATACGCTGATCGGCGCAGTGATGTATGGCGATACCAAGGATAGCTCGTGGTATTTCCAGATGATACGTGATGGTAAAAATGTCGCCGAAATCCGTGACCAATTAATATTTGGCCAATCCCATCTAGGCAACGCTGGCTCTCAAGGACAAAACCTTGCGGCCACCATGACAAACGCGATGGAAGTCTGCGGCTGTAGTGGAGTATGCAAAGGGACTATCGTCAAGGCAATCAAGGAACAAGGGCTATTCACGCTGGAGGATGTACGCAAGCACACTAAAGCTTCTGCCTCCTGTGGTTCATGTACCGGTCTGGTCGAACAAATTCTCGCCTCTACCGTCGGGGGCGCTTATGCGCCACTAGCTACGACCGTGAAGCCTTTATGTGACTGCACTTCTCACAGTCATGAAGAAGTGCGCAAAGCAATCCGCGAGGAGAAGTTGATTTCTATCCCGCAGACCATGACGTTCCTTAGCTGGAACACTACAGATGGGTGTGCCAAGTGTAGGCCGGCATTGAACTTTTATCTGCTATGCGCTTGGCCGCATGAAGCAAAAGACGATCCACAGTCACGCTTCATCAATGAGCGCGCCAACGCCAACATACAAAAGGACGGCACATTCTCGGTAGTGCCGCGCATGTACGGCGGCATAACCACTCCACAGCAACTGCGCCGCATCGCTGATGTAGCAGAAAAATACAACATTCCGACGGTTAAGGTGACAGGCGGGCAACGTATAGATTTACTCGGCGTAAAAAAAACAGACTTGCCAAAGGTATGGGCAGATCTGGACATGCCTTCAGGCTATGCCTATGGAAAAGCCTTGCGCACGGTCAAAACCTGTGTGGGCAGCGAGTGGTGCCGTTTCGGTGTGCAAGACTCGACGCAGATGGGTATCGACATCGAACGCGCATTTGACCATATGTGGATGCCGCACAAATTCAAGGTTGCCGTGTCCGGCTGCCCGCGTAACTGTGCTGAATCAGGCATTAAAGATGTGGGCATAATCGGCGTGGAATCAGGTTGGGAAATCTATGTGGCGGGTAATGGCGGTATCAAGACCGTGGTCGCGCAATTCCTGGTGAAGGTAAAGACTCATGATGACGTGATGGAGTACACCGGCGCATTCGCACAGCTTTATCGCGAAGAAGCACATTACCTGGATCGGACAGTACATTACGTCGAACGGGTTGGTTTGGACCATATTAAGAAACACGTGGTAGAGAATGCAGCCAATCGTAAAGCTCTATATGCAAGATTGCTATATGCGCTACAGGGTGCAACAAACCCATGGTCTAAAGAAAACATCAATGCGCGTGAATTCGAATCGCTGGCAATTTAACAAGGGGGCAAATCATGAACACTTGGCATGAAGTCACAACATTGGAAGAAATACCACCTCTGGGCGCGCGCGTAGTTACGACAAAACAGGGAGACATCGCACTGTTCCGCACTGCTGATGGAGAGGTATTTGCGTTGCTCGATCGGTGCCCGCATAAGGGCGGCCATCTATCACAAGGCATCGTATTCGGGAAGAAAGTAGCCTGTCCGCTGCATGGCTGGAATATCTGCCTGAATGGCGGTAAAGCAGTGGCTCCCGACGTAGGGTGCACGCGCTCCTATCCGGTCAAGGTAGAAAATAATGTGGTGTATTTATCGCTTGCATAAAGTTACAGAATTACCCGAAGGTTAATTTCATAACGTTAAAGGTGATGAAAATGGATTACGTGCAACCTATCAAGTTAATAGAGCAACTTGTTGTTGTTGGAGAAAAAAAAGCATCTCTCAGTGTTCGGGACATGCTGCTTCGAGGTTTTCTTTCCGGGGTGCTGCTGGGTTTTGCGACTGCACTTGCGTTCAGGGTATCAGATGGATTTACGGGAGGCGCGGCTGCACTGGTGATGGGGGTCATTTTCCCCGTCGGCTTCGTGATGATCGTACTACTTGGATTGGAATTAGTCACGGGCAGCTTCGCGCTGTTACCGATGAGTGTCGCTGACGGAAAAATAAGTGGCAGGGAAATGTGGCGAAATTGGTGCTGGGTTTTTCTAGGAAATTTGCTGGGTAGCCTGTTTTTTGGGGGGTTGCTGGCCTTGGCACTGACTGGAACTTCGCCTGCCCCGGGCGGCAGATTAGCAGAAAAAATTATTGCGGTTGCTCAGGCTAAAACGCTTGCTTACCAGCATGCAGGTTCAATTGGCTGGCTCGCTGCCTTTATCAATGGCATTCTCTGTAATTGGATGGTGACTTTAGGTGTAGTGTTGGGTTTGATCTCCACTTCAACCATTGGAAAAATCATCGCTCCCTGGCTGCCCATCATGACATTTTTTGCATTAGGGTTTGAGCACTGTGTCGTCAATATGTTCGTAATTCCTACCGCAATTTTATTGGGTGCCGACATCAGCGTTTATCAATGGTGGTTCTGGAATCAAGTTCCGGTCACGCTGGGAAACATAATTGGAGGTTCGATTTTTACCGGCATGCTCTTGTATACCACTTATGGCAGAATGAATAAACGTGTTCGATTGTAGGGCAATGTGAGGTCAATTTGACGGTTGCTGAAATGGTAGCCGTCATAAAACTATAGAAGCGGGTTTTGCTTTACAGTAAATTCACAATGAAGATTGTTTACTGCAAATTTTGCAGTATTTTTTAAAAGCTAATCCGATAAAACTATTGCGTATATTTGTCGTCTAATTTGTGTTTAGGCGTTTGATAGATTTATTAA
>JANMWF010000152.1:0-3605 GCA_031393845.1 Nitrosomonadales bacterium
TTGGTGCCGATTTGAAATCACTTATCATTTTGTGGTTCTTATAGGTCAGTAGGTTACATTGATTAAATCGACGATTTTTAATTTATCAGGAATGTAGTGATTAAATATTAACTATTGTGGTTTGTTATTGGATCCGCCAACCCTAGTGCGATCTGATCAAAAGGCGCTACGACGCTATTTTATGGACTCAGGCTTCAGACGACAACAGGGGAGTTGGTTGAGTGTGATGTGCTGGTAGTCAATGGGTTATTGGGATAGGTGAAATGAGTGGCATTCAGGAATTTGTGATGTGATATGAAAGATGTATTTAGTTTGTTCTGTATGTTTTAAGAGGCAGCATACTTTATGAAATAGGTAATCTGTTATTTATTGCCTTGACTAGGGGTGCCGCTTTACATAGACTGCTGCGACTTTGATGGCCTTGCTACTATCAGCAAATTTGTCTATGTTTATCGCATAAATTATTGTGCATTAAATTATCAAACAGGAAAAAAATTATGTCCGCCATCGATGTTAATGGAAAAACTTATGAAACCGACACGGAAGGTTATCTCGTCAATTTTGACGACTGGAACATGGATATAGCGAAATTCATTGCACAGATCGAAGAATTGGAAATGACCGATAATCACTGGGAAATTATCAAATTCTTGCGCGCGTACTACATACAACATCAAAGTTCCCCAAATATTCGTGAATTAACCCAAGCAGTCAGCGAGGAATTAGGCGAAGAAAAAGGCAAGAGCCCGTATTTGTATGATCTGTTCCCTTCAGGTCCGGCACAGCAAGGATGTAAGATCGCTGGGTTGCCCAAGCTTTTTGTAGATCCAAATGCACATACAGTTATTTAAGCTGGTGTTTCCCAGAAAGAAATGGCTGGCAATGTGTGTCATAGACCCCAAGAGTTTGAGTAGTCAATTCAAAGCTAAATCGGTTTAGAAGATTATCTGACTCTTGATTTAGCTGTCCTGTTGCTTATTCCGTAGCAGTTTCTGTTTATGCAGTTACTACGCATGGCTCAGTGAACTCACTGAGCCATGCGTAGCCCCTTCAAAAATATTATTCAGTCCTGATTGGTAGTGTCATTATCTATTTTATTGCGGCTTCAGGTGAGCGCAGATAGGCCTGCTCTTGATAGACATGCAATTAACGCATCATAACTATGTGACGTAATGACTTTCGTGCTAGGACATTGAACAATTTGCATTGATACCCAATTTGAGTAGCTACTGTGTGTAGCTCCAAGCTGTCGGGCACGATGTATTTTTTGATATTAAGATGCTGCTGTTGACCGATGGCGATTACGATGGGTATGTGTGGGCGTCGAAAATCATTGCGGCGGATCATAGCTTGGATGCTGGGGTATTTGCGTTAGAATGGCTCCAATGCAAATACCTTCTTTCGTTATTCTATACAATCATTAGCGGGCTGCATTGGCCAATGCAGCCAGCGTGTCGGCTCCCAAATCGGCACTGTAGTAGCCCAAATTTTCGCCAGTCTCATCTATACTCACCTTTGGCATCAGTCCGGCGGCTAGCAGCGATTCATTCTTGGCAACACGATGCACGTCGTGAGGATCAACGATGCCTGCATTGCTATACACGTTAGAAACTGCGCTGCTATCGTTCGTATCCGTGCTGTTGTCGAGCGCGTATATGGCGTGCTGGTTAAGAAGGGATACCGCATGGCAATCGTACTCATTAAGTAAAAAAACCAGAATATTTCTACCGGATACTTCTTTCTTGTTGGTTGATTTCACATCCAGGATTGCGCTTTGGATTACGCGGTGGAAGGCAAGTGTAGGTTGAGTATTAATTTCATCGCTATCGGGCGCGATTGGTGTATTTTTATCCACAAAATCAATCAATAAGATGCGCAATTCTTCAATGTCCACTCCGCGGGACTGCAACACCTCTATCGCTGAAGCATTGTTCAACATAGCCAGCAACAAATGCTCCGTTGAGAGGATTTTATGCCGCTTTGCGCGTGCTTCGACGATTGTTTGGTGCAGGTTAGTTTCAAGTTCTTTCCCGAGCAAATCTGCCCGATAGAGTTTCCACATTGATGTTTCCTCCAGTTGAGTTATAGCGAATGTCATTGCTGTTTGGCATATGCCGAAACCTGTATTACTTTGATTTCGATCAATGATTATTGTTGGAGTATATTATGAAAAATATACAGCGGGCAAATAAAATATCTAACGAATAAAGTTCGATCGCGCGAGCGAAGCGAAGTCACGGTCTGAACCGTTTGTTGGACAAGCTTGGCCCCTGATTGCGGGTCAAGCCACATCTTCGTGGTCAAAGCCCACCTCCGTCCGTGAATTACCCAAAATCAGTGTGCGCGGTGAATGCTTCAATACCAGATAAGGATTCACCAATTCGCTTTGTGCAGCACCATTAGGCTTTCAGTCTGGCCGATAAAGTCCGTTTTGAACAAACTAATTGTGAAGATGGTCAGGCCGATGGTCATATTGTCCCAGGAAAAACGATATGTCTCGGGGCGAGCGAATTGGGGCATCATTTCTTTATGATGCAGCACCGGACCGGCGATCAGATGTGACAAACAATAGGTAGTGGATAAAGTTGTATTCCCGTGCTTTTCCCGACCAAGCATCCACCAAGAAAGAAACTTGTGTAAAGGTGAAGAATGAAATACCAAATGACAAAAGTATGTCCTGCAGAGTCTAGCCCGTATCTAAAATCCGGTTAGTAGTATCAAGAAAGAAATTGGCGTATTTGTAGTAGCCCAATAGTAGCAAGTTAGCAATAATGCCGACCGTTAGAATAAAATTCTTACGTTGATTCCGATCCGTATTATGTTCTCGGGCGAGAGCGTAACCTATCCCATAATTGAAGAAAATTGAAACCAGTAGCAACCCTACATAGGCGGGGTTCCAATATCCATAAAAAAACAGGGAAGTGGCACCCAACCAAGCAGCAGCAAGCTGTCGGCTATAGGTACCTAAACGAAAAAAACAATCGCCGTCACAGGTAGAAACAACAGCAGGAATGAATAGGAGTTAAATAGCATCTTTAATATCGGGAAAATGCTATTGATGTTTCATGTTTTTTTGACAACTCGGCTCGGTTGTATTAGCCAAAAATATATATTTCGCACGAGTAAACATGCCGATCCATAAGCTAACTCGAGCTAACTCAATGAATATTAAGTGTACCAACGTGGCATACCAAAATCCCATCTGCCGGGAGTTGTATCTTTTTAGCGCCGAGCATCTCGTTTCGCATCCGTCATTTGAAAGTCAACCAGCATAATTGATTTTAAATCCGTCGCTCTTAATGCGACAGACTGTCTTTAAGAACTGGCGGCCTTAACTGTGAAAAGCGGAAAAATTTCATACCGATGCGGACCGAGTTGCAAATTTTGCTCACATCCTCTAGTTTTCATGATGCTGTAGCCATTGCTCCAGCATCATCAGCACCCAAATCATAACGCCGTAATAAGCTGCATGCCCTGAGCGGTGTTGTTCTATCAACGCATCAAGGTATTCTGGTCTGATATAACCGCGTCCTCGCAATGATTTCAAGCTGTCGTAGGTTAGTTTTTGTAGTGGATGGTAAGTTTGCATCCAGACGCCAAAAGGC